>CALXTH010000148.1 GCA_944391365.1 uncultured Alphaproteobacteria bacterium
ATGATGAAAAAAGCCTGTTTGTTGTCTGTTCTCGGGATGTTTGCAGCCGCGGAGGCTCAGGCTGTGCCGAACCGGATTTATGTCGGTGCGGATTATATTGTTCATCAGAACAGTACAGACAGAAATGGTCCGACTTTCCGTTCGATTAATCCGAATATTAATTTTCCGACTGAATATCCGGAGGATTTTTCGTTGCCGAGTGTGAATATCGGGTATAATTTCAGTGAAAATTTTGGTATTGAGGCGTTTTATCAGTCTTCGAGTTCGGAGGATGACCGTTATTTCGGGGTCTGGAACAGTTTGGATACGCTGGGTGCCGAAACCGATTTTCAGGCTTACGGTGTTGACCTGATGGCTTATCTTAAAACAACGGATAAAGTCGACTGGCTGCTTTCTGCCGGTATTGCGCAGTATGAATATGAGACCAAGTTCAAGTATCGTTATTTGAATTTGTATCGTTCCGAGAAAATTGAAGAAGACGGTTTGGGTATCAGACTTGGTACGGGCTTCCAGATCAATTTTGATGATTATGTTTCTTTCCGGGCGATGTATCGTTATATTTTCTCTGATGTCCCGGGGTTAAAGCACGCTCAGGAATTTTTAATCGGTGTCAGGGTCGGCTTTTATCCTTTCTTTTATTAAGTCCTGACAAAGAGAGGGAGGGTCGGACGGATGGCTAAAATAGCAATTATTGCCGCGATGAGCCGGGAGATTGCTTTGCTGAAGGACATGCTGGAGGAGCTGTCTCCCCGGTCGTGCGGGCCTTTTCAGGCTTGGGGTGGTCGGTATCGGCAGCATGATATACTGGTGTTGCAGAGTGGTATCGGGAAAGTTTGTGCTGCGGTTGGAGCGGTTGAAATTATCAGAAATTTTTCTCCGGATGTGATTATCAATACCGGAGCGGCCGGTGGGATAGACGGTGAGCTTGCAGTGATGGATATGGTGGTGGTCAGTAAGGCCGCTTATCACGATGTTTATTGTGGCGGGGCCGAAGGGCAGGTGCAGGGGTTTCCGATGTTTTTTGATATGGATGCCGGATGGGTATCTAAGGCTGCAGCGGCCGGGGCGGAGGTTGTTTGCGCCGCAAGCGGCGACCGGTTTGTGACAACGGCGGCTGAGGCAGAGGCGGTTCGGCGGGTTGTGCCGTCTGCCCGGATTGTGGATATGGAAACGGCGGCGATTGCCCAGGTGTGCTATTTGTATAAAGTTCCGTTTTTGAGCCTGCGGCTTATCAGTGATACGCCGGGCAGTGTTTCTGATCATGCGGCACAGTATGAGGACTTTTGGGCTGCTGCCGGGGAACATTCTTTTGAAATTTTACAGAAGTTGTTGTGAAATCCGGCGAATCCAGAGATGAAAAAGGCGGAAAGTTTCCGCCTTTTGGTGATTTTATTGGGCCAGATCTTCAAGAAAAGGCGGTTTGTAGTTGGGGCCTTTCAGGAATTTTCCGTCTTCTCTTTTTAAGGGTTTGCCATTAACGAGTTTTGACATATTGCTGGTATGCACCCGATGGAAGGCTTCCTGCATCGGAATATTGAATGAGACGACCATTCCGCTTAAGACGTATTGCAAGTCAGCAAGTTCTTTCATCATTTTGGCACGGCTGGAAACGCTTGTTTTTCCGCCGGTTTCGAGTTCGCGAATCATTGTGTCGATTTCGGTATCAAGCTCGTTTAATTCTTCGTGCAGGAGTTTTTTTCTCAGTTTCAGGGTGTTTATATTATAAGGTTCGGCAATGGCCTGTTCCATGGCTTTGTGGCATTCAAGAACCTGTTGTTCGTATTCTTCCATTATATTTCTCCTTATTTGGTTGAGTTGATTTTAGGAGAGGCGGGAGATTTTTTCCAGTATAAAAAATTACTTATGCGAAAAAAAAGCGGCAGATTATTGTCTCTGCCGCCAAAAACAATTCTGTTTGTTTTAGAATGTGTATCTGACACCGGCCGAGAATTCGTTAATTCTGTCGAGGTCGCTGCCATTAACAATAACATGACGATACATACCGCGGAGGGCAACGTTGTCGGTTACGTTGTACTGCAGACCGGCAGAAATACGGTAACCAATGCCTTCATCTTTGTCGCGTCTTTCAAGGTAGTATTCACCGTCTGTGTTGGCTGCTCTGGTCTTCAGTTCATAAGAGCCGACACCGAGGCCGCCGACGAGTTCAAATTTCTGTTCACAGCCCAAAGGAATATAACCTAATGCGTCAATACCATAGCTCTGAATGCGGGATGTGTTTTTGCCATAGAACTGACGGGTTTCGTTCTGAGACTGCTGGAAGAAACCTTCAATACCGAAGTTGGTATTGAATTTTGTACCGACGACGACCGTGGCGCTGTCGTAATTGTTTTCCTGAGCATTGAATGTTCCGTGATATCCCCAGACTTTGTCATGGTGTGCAATTGCCGCGTCAGAGTAATTGTAATCCAATCCGACATAAGGTCTCAGTTCCATTGCGTTGGCGTTAAAAGCAAATAAGCCGGCAACACCCGCAAGTAATAATGTTTTTTTCATAAGTTATATCCTTTTATCTGTTAAAGATTATTAGGCGTTAAAGCTACCAAATAAATTTTGGTATATTGAGCAGTTTTCACCGCTATCAATGATAAGTAATTTAAGGCATATTTTTTTATAATTCAAGTCTAAAATGCCGGATATTATTATTCTTTGTTATTTTGCAACCAAAAAGCGTTTTGTTAAAGGAAATTTTACTCTTTTGCTTTATTCTTTACTGCCGTCAAAATCCGTTTTTTGATAAAATCTTGCAATTCTTGGGCCTTATTCCAGCGGATTGAGATTTCAAGAACGTTGAAATATGAGCGAAGCCGGGGAGGGATTTTAACAAAATCTTTGCTTGTGGTATAAAGAATCGCTTTTTGTGTTGCCGCTTCTTTTATCAGTTGCCGCAGTTCTGGTTCAGTATAGAAATGATGATCCGGGAAATCGACTGTTTTTACCAAAGTGAAGCCGCATTCTTTCAACGAGGCATAAAATTTTCCGGGACGGCCGATGCCGGCGAAAGCGATGACCGGGGCTGAGGTGTCAGCCGGTTTTTGTGGGACAATTTGTCCGTAAAATTTTTTCAATTCGGGGAGAAGTGCGGCAGAGTTGTGTTTGTCATTGCCGATAATAACAGCTGCCTGAGCCCGTTTGAGTCCGGCGGAGATGTTTTCGCGCAGAGGGCCTGCCGGAATCGGGCGCCGGTTGCCGAATCCGAATTCGCCGTCAATGACCAGAAATGAAAGGTCTTTGTACAATCCGGGATTTTGAAAGCCGTCATCCATGATCAGAATGTCGGCACCGGCGGCGATGGCTTTTTGAGCGGCTTTGAGACGGTCGGCATTGACGGATACGGGAGCCGTGCGGCTCAGAATAAGCGGTTCGTCACCGACATCGGCAGCTGTATGTTTTTGCGGATCAACGATGATGCCTTTCAGTTTTCCGCCGTAGCCGCGGGAAATGAAAAACGGTTTTTTTCCCAGCTGTTTAAGCAATTCGGCGATACCGGCTGCAGTTGGGGTTTTTCCACTGCCGCCGGCGGTCAGGTTGCCGACACAGATGACCGGAATGCCGACTTTTGTCGGGCGGCGCAGTCTGAGGCGCAGGGCGGTTATGCCGCTGTAAAACATTCCGACCGGCAGCAATAGTGATGAAAGCAGGCCGGGAGACTTCCAGAAACCGGGGGTTTTCATGCGAGGTATCCTTCTATTTTGCTTAAAATTCCATCAAGGACTTTGTTTTCTTTGTCCGTCCAGACGCAGGCTTTGTCCTGGTGTTTTCGAAGATTTTCCGGGTTTTGCAGCAGGCTGATTGCGGTGTTTTTCAATTCTTCGGCATCGGAGATCTGAATTATGGCGCCGGCACGGCGGGCTCTGGTCATGGCATCGGCAAAGTTATGCATGTGCGGGCCGACGATTACGGCGTTGTGCTGACGGGAGGGTTCCATAAAGTTCTGTCCGCCGTGGGGGATGAGGGAGCCACCGACAAAAGTCAGCGGAGACAGGCTGTACCACAATCCCATTTCGCCGATGGTGTCGGCAATATAAACTTCGGTTTCAGGGGTGATGTTTTCTCCGGCGGAGCGCAACGCGGTTTTCAGGCCATATTGTTGCAGGGTTTCGGCAATTTCGGTGCCGCGGCCGGGGTGGCGCGGGGCGATGAGGGTTAACAGCCCCGAAACCGCGTGTTCCATTTCTTTCAGGTAACGGCCGATTTGGCTTTCTTCATCGTGATGGGTGGAACTGAGCAGCCACAGGGGGCGGTTGCCGATTTGTTTTTTCAGTGTGTCAAGGATGGCGGTGTTGACCGGAAGCGGGAGCCCCGCATATTTCAGGTTGCCGAGGCATGCGGTTTCGGGAGCCCCGAGAATCTTCAGTCGGCGGGCATCTTCTTCCGACTGGCCGAGGCAGAAGGTGAAACAGCCGAGAAGTTCCCTGATGATAAATTTGAAATGTTGCCAACGTTTGAATGAGCGGTCGGAAATTCGTCCGTTTACCAAAAGCAGCGGAATATTTCTTTGTTTGATGTCGGAAAGCATGGCCGGCCAGAAGTCGGATTCAAACCACAGAACCATATCCGGGTGCCAGAAATCAAGAAAGCGTTTGGTGAATTTCGGATTGTCAAGCGGGATATACTGGTGAAAGGCTCGGTCAGGGAGGCGTTTGTCCATGATTTCGGCCGAGGTGACGGTTCCGGTTGTGACCATGATGTGACAACCGGGGATCTTTTCAAGCAGTTTGTTGATTAGCGGGAGCATGGAAACGGACTCGCCGACAGAAGCCCCGTGAAACCAGATCAGATGCCCTTCGGGACGGTCATGTCCGGGCAGTCCCAGTCGTTCGTTAAACCGGTTAAGGTCTTCTTTCCCGGCAGCTTTCCGTTTGTTTATGCAGGGTTTGAGCACCAGAGGGTAAGCGGCACGGATGAGCGTTTTGTATAAGTTGATAAACATCAGGCCTCGCTGACAAAATGATTTTTTTTGACTTTGATTTTGGTGCCAGGGGCGACCGGAGTGCGTCCGAGAGCCGTGTCTGCTTCCATACTGATGGCGACCATTTCTTTTTCTACTTTCTGGCGGAGTTCTTCCATTTCATCCGGGGTGGCATTTTTAGGGATATAAAACGGTCGTGTTGTACGGACAATTCCCCGGTTGAACGGGAAAGGGAGCATCATGTCGTCCCAGCTTTTGGTGAAAATCCGGGCATGTTTGCAGCTGTATGTGATGCCGATAAGCGGTTTGCCGCTTTTTTGGGCAAAGTAGAGGGGGCTCATGTTCATGTGCATGCCGGGGCCGACCGGGCCGTCCGGAATGATACAGATGCTGTGGTTTTGTTTCAGAGATTTCATCAGGGCGACAGCTGCGGCTTTGGCATTGCTGGTGGTGGAGCCGCCAATGACGCCGAGCCCGTAGTGTTCCAGCAGGCGGGCCATCAGTTTTCCGTCGTTGTGCAGAGAAACGAGTGCATTCAGCGGATGTTTGCGGTTCCAGAAACCGGGGATCATTGTGGCCCGGCCGTGCCAGCAGATCAGGATAATACTACCCTCTTTGTCCCAAATATCATAAAACCCGGCCAGTTCTTTTTTGTTCCAGCGGGTGGTGTAATGTACAACTTTTGTATACCAATAAAGCAGGCGGCTCATCAGTTCGGAACCGGTTTCGGATTTGAGCAGCCGGCGGGTGATTTTTTTGATGCCTTTTGCCATTTTGTTATAACTGTTTCTTTATGATGTCCGTTACGGCAATTCCGATGCTTTCATCTTCGGTTATGACTACTTCGCCGCGGCCGATGAGGATATCGTTGGCATAAATGTCAACGTAGTCGTTTATGCCGCGGTCAAGCTCGACAACGGCGCCTCGTCCGAGTTTGAGAAGCTGGTTGACCCGCAGAATGGCCGAGCCGAGGGTGACAGAGAGCTCAATATTAATGCCGTCACCGATATTTTCAGACGGTAAGGGTTTGTTCATCAGAATATTCCTTTATCTTTCATCTTTAATTATTTATACAATGTTGTCCGAATTTGCAAAGCAAAAAAAGTGTTTTTCCCACCGTCAAAACGCGAATCCGTCCGGAAAGCGGTCTGTTCAGGGGAGGGGCTTTTCGTTGTGGATTAAAGTGTTTATCGGTTTGCCAGACTCTGTGATTTGTGGCATTAATCGGAACAGAAAATTTTTTTAGCAGGGGATGAATATATGGCTGTGAAAAAAAAGACTTATCCGGTGCTGCCGCTCAGGGATATCGTGGTGTATCCGAAGATGATTGTTCCGTTGTTCGTCGGGCGGGAAAAGTCGATTAATGCTTTGCAGAAAGCCGTGGAAAACAGTGATACGATTGTTTTGGTTACGCAAAAGGATGCCGCGGTTGACAATCCGTCGGCGGAGAATTTGTATCAGGTGGGGACACTGAGTTCGATTTTGCAACTGGTGAAACTGCCGGATGGCACGTTTAAGGTTTTGATTGAGGGAATGCAGCGGGTCAGGCTGAATAAAATCACCGAAGAGGCCGGTTTTATGGAAGCCGCGGCCGAGCCTTTGCCCGAGAGCGATAAAGAAAGTTTTGAGACAGAAGCAACGGCCCGGGCGGTCATTTCGCAGTTTGAAGAATATGTGAAACTTTCCAAAAAAACACCGCCGGAAGTTTTGGTTGCGGTTAATCAGATTGAGGATTTCAGCAAGCTGGCGGATACAATTGCGTCGCATTTGTCGCTTAAAGTGGCGGATAAGCAGGAGTTGTTGGAGGCTAAAAACCTGCAGGAACGTTTTGAAAAAGTTTTGAAGTTTATGAATGCGGAAATCACTCTGCTGGAGGTCGAAAACAAAATCAAGACCCGGGTTAAAAAGCAGATGGAGAAAAGCCAGAAAGAATATTATCTGAACGAGCAGATGAAAGCCATTCAGAAGGAATTGGGCGACGGGGATGACTCCGAGATTTCCGAATATATGAATAAGATTGAAAAGGTTAAGCTTTCCAAAGAGGCAAAGGAAAAGGCTTTGTCCGAGGTGAAAAAGCTTAAGTCCATGAGCGTGATGTCCAGTGAGGCGACGGTGGTGCGGAATTATCTGGACTGGCTTTTGGATATTCCGTGGTGCAAGCCGTCCAAGGTCAACAAAGATCTGAGCAAGGCAATGGCGGTTTTGGACAAGGATCACTACGGTCTGGAAAAAGTCAAGGAGAGAATCGTTGAATATCTGGCCGTGCAGTCCCGTGCGGACAAGGTTAAAGGTCCGATTTTGTGTCTGGTCGGTCCTCCGGGTGTCGGTAAAACATCTCTCGGGCGGTCTATTGCCGAGGCAACCGGACGCAAATTTGTGCGGGCGTCGCTCGGGGGAATGCGGGATGAGGCTGACATCCGCGGGCACCGGCGGACGTATATCGGTTCCATGCCGGGCAAGATTATTAAAGGTATGAAAAAAGCCGGGACTTCCAATCCGTTGTTTTTGCTTGATGAGATAGACAAGCTGGGCAATGACTGGCGCGGAGATCCGAGTTCAGCATTGTTGGAGGCTTTGGATCCGGAGCAGAATTCGGCTTTTAATGACCATTATCTTGAAGTGGATTATGATTTGTCGGATGTGATGTTTATTACGACGGCAAATTCGCTGGATATGCCGCGGCCGCTGCTTGACCGTATGGAGATTATCCGTTTGTCGGGATATACCG
>CALXTH010000149.1 GCA_944391365.1 uncultured Alphaproteobacteria bacterium
GTGCGTTTCATGCCCCAATCTCTCCACAGCAAACTGATGGGGTGAAGCTGCCTCAGCTTCCCTTAGCTTCCGTCAGGTCGCGCCCGTTTGGATTTGAAAAAGAATGATAAAGCGCTTGCAAAAAAAAAGTTACAAGTATAAAATAAAAAACAAGGCAGCCGGATAGCTGCGCGCGGAAGGCAAAATCCGTTAGCGAGGAAAGTCCGGGCTTCAAGGGAACAAGGCACCAGATAACGTCTGGCTGGAGAAATCCAAGTGAAAGTGCCACAGAAAATTACCGCCACCGGGGCAGCTTGCCCTGTGGTAAGGTTGAAAAGGCGGGGTAAGAGCCCACCGCACGGGGAGCAATTCTCGTGGCAAGGTAAACCATGTCTGAAGCAAGACCAAGTGAGGAGGGCTTTTTTGTGAGAAAAAAGAGTTGCACGGAGGGTTCCCTCTCTACTCCAGAGGTAGGTCGCAACGAGCTGTTTAGCGATAAACAGCCAAGATGAATAGCTATCGCCGCCGGTTCGCCGGTGGAACAGAACCCGGCTTACAGGCTGCCTGAAAATTTTTATGAGGATGTCATAAGCGTGAAACAACAAAGTTTAAAACAAAGCATTGACCTGAAAGGAACAGGTCTCCACAGCGGCTATGAGGTTAACTTGCGGATTTTTCCGGCGCCGGCTGAACATGGCATTGTTTTCCGGCGGGTTGATTTGCCCCATAAACCGGAAATCAAAGCGTTGTATTATAATGTAACGGATACGCGGAACTGCACTTGCCTGAGCAATGAGGGCGGGGCCGTTGTCTCGACGATTGAACACCTGATGGCGGCATTGTGCATGGCCGGAATTGATAATGCCCTTATTGAGGTTGACAATCAGGAACTTCCGATAATGGACGGCTCGGCAAAAGTCTTCTGGGATGTTTTGAAAGCTGCGGAAGTTGTTGAACAAAAAGCTGAACGCCGGATTCTGAAAATTCTGAAAAAAATCAGTTTTACGGATGACAAGGGAAACACCGCGGCACTGCTTCCGGTTGAGCATGAGGGACTGAGTATCTCTTTCGGTATTGATTTCCCCTCGCCGGTTGTCGGACATCAGACTTTTGACGCCATGATAACGCCGCAGATTTTTGCCGGACAAATCGCCCCCAGCCGTACTTTTTGTGAAAAATCACAGGTCGATTACCTCCGCTCAGTCGGGCTGATTAAAGGCGGAAGCCTTGACAATGCCATTGTCCTTGACGGAGATAAAATCCTTAATCCCGAAGGTTTCCGGAACAAGAACGAATGCGTCTGCCACAAAGTGCTTGACGCCATTGGTGACTTGTATACTTCCGGCTGTCATATTCAGGGACGCCTGGTCGCGGAAAAAACCGGCCATTACCATAACAACGTGCTTCTTAAAAAGCTGTTTGAAGATTCCACACAATACGAATTGTTATAAGGATGTAAAATGAAATACGCATTGCTTTTCCTCGGACTTTTCCTGACTTCCGGAATGTTGTCCGGATGCGCGGCAACGACGGAGCCGGAAGCCGAAACCGCCGAAGATTTGTATAATCAGGCCTATAAAAAACTGGAGCAGACATCTTATAAACGGGCTGCGGCAGATTTTGAAAAAGTAGAACTGGAACATCCGTATTCAAAATGGGCGGTAAAAGCCAAACTGATGGGCGCCTATGCTTACTATAAAGCCGGAGATTATGACAGCGCGGTCATTGCGCTTGACCGTTTCATCAAGTTTCATCCCGGCAATCAGGACATTGCCTATGCCTATTACCTGAAAGCGCTGTGTTATTATGACCAGATCAAACCCGTCAGCAAAGACCAGGGCAATACCGAAAAAGCGCTTGAAGCTCTTCAGCAGGTTGTTATGCGCTTTCCCGACAGCGAATATGCCAAAGATGCCAAATTAAAAATCGTTTTGGCGCAGGATCATCTGGCCGGTCATGAAATGGAAGTCGGGCGCTACTATCTCTCGCAGGAAAATTATCTTTCGGCGCTCAACCGCTTTTCAACCGTTGTCAACTATTACCAAACCACGTCTCAGATTGAAGAGGCATTGTACCGTCAGGTTGAAATTTACACCACATTGGGGCTGACCGACGAGGCCAGAACCGCCGCCGGTGTGTTGGAATACAACTACCCGAAAAGCCCGTGGGCTGCCAAAGCGGCCCGCCTGCTGAAAAAATAAGGAAAGACGATGCTTACGTCGCTGTCGATTCGCAATGTTGTTCTGATTGATAAACTGGACTTGGATTTCAAGTCCGGTTTAAGCGTTCTGACAGGCGAAACCGGCGCCGGAAAATCAATCTTGCTTGATTCCCTGGGCTTCGTTCTCGGCAGCCGGGCCGAAAGCGGCTTGATCCGCCAGGGAGAAGATAAAATGAGCGTTGTTGCCGTTTTTGATGTGTCTCCGGACGACCGGGAACTGAAAGCGGTTTTTGATGAATATGATCTTGATTTTCCCGAGGATGAGCTGAACATCACCCGGACGCTTGGCCGTGATGGTAAAAGCCGGATTTTTGTCAATGACCGGAGTGTCAGCGTCAGAGTCCTGAAAGAGATTGGCCGCTGCCTGGTTGAAGTCCATGGCCAATTTGACAATCAGGGACTGTTGAATCCGGCGGCTCATCGCGATGTCTTGGATTCGTTCGGCGGCTGCAAAAACGAGCTTTCTCAAGTCAAAGAATGCTGGGGGGCATACCGGCAGGCCTCCCGGATTGTACAGGAAGCCGAGCAGAATATTGCCCGAGCCAAAAGCGAGGAAGATGATCTCCGCCACTGGGTGGCCGAACTGGAAAAAATAGCCCCCGTTGAAGATGAAGAAGAAAAACTCTCTCAACGCCGCAATGAGCTGATGAATGCCGAAAAACTGATTGAAAACCTGAATGATGCCTACGGAGCTTTGACCGGCAGTGTTGATATTTTGGGTGCCGTCCGCCAGGCGCAGTCAGCCATGGACAGAGCAAACCGCCTGGTCAACGGACGATATGACGATATTGTCGGCATGCTTGAACAAACTCTGATTAATGCCGGCGAGGCCGTCAATGAAATAGAAGAAGTCAGCCGCAACATCAGCTTAAACCAAAATGAGCTTGAAGCAATAGAAGAGCGCCTGTTTGCCTTGCGCTCACTGGCGCGCAAACACCAAACGGAAATTAATGCTTTGCCCCGGGTACTTGAGACTTTTCGGGCCCGCCTCGGCAGTCTTGCTTTGGGTGAAGAAGGATTGTCCGGCCTCCGCAAAGCCGAAGAACAGGCCAGATTAAAATATATTGAGGCCGCCAATACCCTGAGTGCCAAACGCAAAGCTGCGGCCTTGCAGTTGGATGCCCGGGTAATGGCAGAACTTGCACCGCTGAAAATGGACAAAGCCCGTTTTGTGACCCTGATTGAGAAACAAGATGAAGACAACTGGAATGAAAACGGTTTTGATTCGGTCTGTTTTACGGTTTCAACCAACCCCAATTCCCCGCAGGGGCCGCTGAACAAAATTGCCTCCGGCGGCGAATTGTCACGTTTTATGCTGGCTCTGAAAGTCAATCTGGCTCAGAGCGGCAGTGTTTCAACCATGATTTTTGATGAGGTTGATGCCGGTATCGGCGGCGCAACGGCAAAAGCTGTCGGAGAACGCCTTTCCCGTCTGGCGCGGGAGGTTCAGGTTCTGGTTGTGACCCATTCGCCGCAAGTCGCCGCCAGCGGAGACCACCATTTCAAAGTTGAAAAATCAACAGTCGATACCATAACAACCACTTCGGTCCGTGAGTTAAATATGGTTGAGCGACAGGAAGAAATCGCCCGCATGCTCGCCGGCGAAAAAATTTCCGATGAAGCCCGCGCCGCCGCAAAAGTTCTGCTGAGCGCCTAAGCTTTCAAAACT
>CALXTH010000150.1 GCA_944391365.1 uncultured Alphaproteobacteria bacterium
GAACGTTTGGCAATTTCCATCGCCCCGTCATCAGAAATCGGCATTCCAAGCAAATGTGCCCCGCGCACCACAATCTTCATCAAATCTTCCGGAGAATAAAAATCAAGCCGCAGCGGAATCCCAAAACGCTCACGCAAAGGCGTCGACAACAATCCCGAGCGCGTTGTCGCCCCGACCAATGTAAAAGGCTGCAAATCAATCCGCACCGAGCGTGCCGACGGCCCCTCTCCGATAATCAGATCAAGCTGAAAATCTTCCATTGCCGAATACAAGACTTCTTCTATCGCCGGATTCAGCCGATGGATTTCATCAATAAACAACACATCATTGCGCTCCAGATTAGTCAAAATAGCGGCCAAATCCCCAGACTTGGTAATCATCGGTGCTGACGTAGCTCTAAACCCCACACCAAGCTCTTTGGCAATAATTGAGGCCAGCGTTGTTTTACCAAGCCCCGGCGGCCCAAACAACAACACATGATCCAAGGCATCACCGCGAGCCTTTGCCGCCTCAATAAACACTTTCAAATTCTCACAAACAGCCCTCTGCCCGACAAATTCATCCAATGAATTCGGCCTCAGACTCACCGGGTTGGCCGAACCGGTCTCATCTTCGCTCTGCCGTTTTGGACTGACAATTCTCTCTTCTTCCACCATAAACTATATTTCTTTCGTTGCAAATTCTTTCAAAGCGGCTTTAATCAAAGCAGACACATCGGCCTCCGGATTGTCTTTCAGCGCCAAATTCACGGCCCGATAAGCCTCAATCCGCTGATACCCGAGATTAACCAGTGCCGAAATTGCATCTTCCATCTTTGTATCATCAGCCGCAGATTGTACCTCAACCATCGCATCTTCATAAGCCTCAGTCTCGGTTGCCGCCTCACCTTCGACCGCCGCAGTCAAATCAGACTTCACGGTTGCCTCCATTGGAATAGTCACTATCTTGTCTTTCAGTTCGGTCACAATGCGCGCCGCCAGTTTTGGTCCCACCCCGCTGGCTCTGGTAAAAGAGGCTTTGTCCTGAGCCGACACCGCCTGCGCCAGCTGGTTTGGCGACAATACCGATAAAATGCTCAGACACACCTTCGCCCCCACGCCTTGAACTTTTGTCAGCGTCAAAAACCATTCTTTCTCCCAGGCATCGGCAAAGCCAAACAGCGTCAGACTATCTTCCCGAACCACCAACTCGGTCAAGAGCGTTGCCGTTCCGCCCCGGCTCAAACGTCCGAGTGTCTTTGAAGAGGCAAACACCAGATAGCCGACCCCGTTCACATCAACGACACAATAATCTTCCCCGATTGTATCAATAATTCCGCGCAATTTTGCTATCATTTGACCTTTCCTTTTCCCTTTGCCTCAAGCTTACACAAATCCTCATCCGACTGCAAGCATTTTTTTGCATTTATAGAACAAAAAAAGAACAGAAACCCAAACCGGTTTCTGTTCTTTAATTTTTTTGATTACGGCATCCGGGCCAGCGCGTCCTGCAGCTTCGCAACTTTATCAAAAGAGCTCACCGCACTCATGACCATAATCTGACCGTTCTGCAACAATATTGCTTCAATCGGCAAACCCGCCGTTTCAAAGTAATATTCAACCACATCCAGAGAAGACTTAACCCCCACAACATAAAATCCGGCAAAAGAAGGATCTTCATCATCCTGGGTTTTAATAACCACTCCGGACAAATTCGGCATTGAAGCCAGATTTCCGCGGCAACGCTCAATCAGGGTCTCAAAATCCGCATAAGGATCATCCTCAAACATAATCCGGGAATATGCCCCATACAAAAAAGTTTTCTGCTCTGGCGTCACCCCGTGCTTCACAATCTTATGCAATTCTCTGTAAACAACCTCACCGTCTCTGTCATTCACCATATCCAGCAAATCAACAAAAGTAAGATCATCAGCTGTCTTTCGACCAAAGTCAAGACCAAACAGCTCGCTCCAGCGAACCATAATTTTGTTTTTCTGAATGTAAGATTGTCTGTCAATCTCCTTTATAATAGTTTTCATAACAATATATTTTAAAAAGATGAAACAATAATATTTTTATTATCTATATCATACCACAAAAACAGACCCGGAGCAAGTATTTTTTTTGACAAAATTAAACAAATTTCGGTCAGCGGCGCAAAAACCCCGTTTTCCGGTAGGTATTATGAGCAATCGCCATCGCCAAAGCATCCGAAGAATCATTATTTTTCGGATGACATCCGGGCAGCAACACCTTCACCATCATCTCCACCTGCTGTTTTTCCGCACGACCGACCCCGACAACTGCTTTTTTTATCAACGTCGGTTCATATTCCGTAACCGGAATCCCATGCAGCGCCGGCGCCAGAATCACCACTCCGCGCGCCATTCCGAGCTTAATGGTCGATTTCGGATTGTCATTCAAGAAAACCTGCTCAATAGCGGCCTCCTCCGGCTGATACGTGTTGATCACCTCTTCCAGCACCCGGTGAATAAGAGTCAGCCTTTCCGGCAGCGACAACTTCGGATCTGTTTTGATAAAGCCGTCCGCCACATATGTCATCCTGTTGGCTTCAACCTCAATAACCCCCCATCCGGTCGAAGCCAAACTCGGATCCAAACCCAAAATTCGCATATAATTTTCCTCTCGGAATTTAAAATAAAAAAGCAGGATATCAAGAAGATACCCTGCCTGTTTCATTCATCAGACGAGCTTTTCCATAATCTCGTCGGCAATTTCCGCATTATGGTAAACCTTTTGAACATCATCGTCATCTTCCAACGCGTCGACAAAGTCCAAAAACTTCTGAGCCGTCTCCGCATCATTGATTTCGGTCATGACCGTCGGTTTCCAATCCAGACGTGAGGCCGAAGGCGTCCCGAACACTTTTTCCAAAGCCTCGGTCACCATGCCCAAATCATCCGGCAAAGTCTCAATCTCATGCCCTTCTTCATCCGAAACCACATCATTGGCACCGGCCTCCAAAGCCGCCTCAAACATCTTATCCGCTTCCGCCGCTGCCGCCGGATATTTAATATATCCGATTCGCTCAAAATTGAAAGCAACCGAACCGGATTCACCCATCACGCCGCCACGCTTACCAAAAATCGTACGAACATTGCCGGCCGTACGGTTTTTATTATCCGTCATCGCCTCAACAATAATCGCAACTTTGCCCGGGCCGAACCCTTCATAACGGACAGAAACATAATCAGCGCCGCCAGCTGTCTGCGTTGCCTTGGCAATCGCACGCTCAATATTGTCCTTCGGCATACTTTCGGCACGCGCCGCCTGAATAGCCAGACGCAGACGCGGATTTTTATCCGGCTCCGGCAAACCACTCTTGGCCGCAATGGTAATATCACGCGCCAGTTTGGCAAAAACCTTGGCCTTCTTGGCGTCCTGAGCACCTTTACGATACATAATATTTTTAAACTGGGAATGTCCAGACATCTTTTATTCTCCCAAAAAACAATAACTCAGAGCCCTTTTATCCTAATTTTTTCATAAAATCAACCCCAAAAAACAAAAGCGCCCGCAAAATTAAAACTTCTGCATCCCTCCACCTTCTACTCCGTTCCTCCTTACCGCAAGGCACCTCGTCTCCCGCCTGCCTCATCATCCGCATGACAACTTTCCTCCGCCATCACCCCAAACCCTTTTTCTGACTCTCTGCCCCATCGCCACACCTGCCACTGCAAAACAAACTTGTGTACACCACGGCAATCTTCCGCCTTTGTCATTGCGAGGAGAACTTCGTCCGACGCGGCAATCCATAATAAAAACAAATTAGCTATGTCATCCTCGGACGAGCACAGCGAGATCCGGGGATCCAGGTCAAACAAAGCTTCCATAACCACCTTGTATATTAAGAAAGTCATATTTTAGTAATGGAATCTGGTTTAATATGACATCATAGCGAGATTGCAATCTCGCTATGATGAGCGGAGAGTTCGATTCCAACCAGATATAAAATATCGTGATC
>CALXTH010000151.1 GCA_944391365.1 uncultured Alphaproteobacteria bacterium
ATCTGCTTAACCAAACGCTTTTGGTCATCTTCGTTCAAAATGGTAAAATTGCTGTGCAGCCCGACCAACTCGGCATGGTTCCGCAAAATCTTGACACAGACGGAGTGAAAAGTCCCCAGCCACACGGAAGCCGCCACATCGCCGATAAGGCTCTGCACCCGGTCTTTCATCTCCCGGGCGGCACGGTTGGTAAAGGTCACCACCAGGCACTCCCACGGATTCGCCTTGCGTGTTGCCAGCAAATAGGCCAGACGCGTCGTCAGCACTTTGGTTTTGCCCGTCCCCGCGCCGGACAACACCAAAACCGGCCCTTCGGTTGTTGTCACGGCTTTGCGCTGTTCCGGATTAAGACTGTCCAGCCACGGAAAAGAAGGCATGAGCGCGCTGATGTTGTCAAAAACCTGAGGCTCCCGTGCAGGCTCATTGTCATAAGAACTCAAATCAAATATATCATCCATTGTTGTATTACTTCTTGTGTTTTTTTCTTTTGGACTATATATAATATATATCACGACAGATTGCAAAGGAGTTTTTAGATGACGGGTATAAATACTGAAAAATATGTAGATATTCCAGCTCAAGTTGCACAACAGGGGGATGACGCCTGGAAAGCCGGAAATTATGACGAGGCGCGCAGCCGGTATATTGAAGCCGCCAGACTCTATGATGACAATGAGGACGGACAGGGCGAGGCGCAGGTTCTCGGCCGCCTGGGCGAACTGGAACTCAGCATCGAAAATTTTGCAGAGTCGGAAAAAGCCCTGCAGGCAGCGGTCGAACTGGTGAAAAATCAGCCGGATGCCGAAAGCACTCACGCCGAAACACTGATTAAATTATCCAAACTTTATACCGCACAGTATGATTTTGAACAGGCTCTGCAAAGCCTGAAAACAGCTGAAAAAATTCTGAGCAGCGGCGGCAGCCGCAACCTGATAGGCGAGGCCTGTGACCAGAAGGCATATATTTATCAGATGACCGGCCGTAATGACAAAGCGGTTGAAGCATATCACCGGGCCGCAGAGATGTTTGAAAGCGAAGGCATGACCCTGAAAGCCGCGGCCGTTCTGCGGGCTCAGGCGCGTTTGCTGATGAAAAACAGGGAATATGACCGGGCACATGATGTTTTGGAAAAAAGCCGGAGTTTCTATCGTGAAAACGGAGATGTCCTGGGCGAGGCCAGCGCATTGTCGGCCATCGGCTGCCTGCGTTATATCATCGGTGATATTGAACAGGCGCGCAAAGCCCTGATGAAATCTGTTTATCTTTATGGCAGGGTTTCTCACCATTTTGCCGCGGCCGAGGCCTTGCTTTATCTGGCGCGGGTTGAATCATTCAACCGCGAACAGGGCGACTTTGCCCGGGCCAAAGCGCATTATAAAAAGTCAATAGAATTATACGGCTTTTTGCAGAACGACACAATGAAAAATGCCGTTCTTGAAGAATATGAAAACTTTTTGAAAAGAGAAATGATAGACTAGAAAGGCACAAACAATGGAAAACATCAGAGACAAAATTCTTTCCCTGAAACAATATATGGAAACCCGCATTATCGGACAGGAAGATTTGGTAAAAAAACTGATTATCACGCTTTTGGCCGACGGACATGCCTTGGTCGAAGGTGCGCCGGGACTGGCTAAAACCAAAGCGATAAAAACCCTTTCCCAGTCTGTTAATGCCAAATACAACCGCATCCAGTTTACGCCGGATCTGCTGCCTTCGGATATTACCGGCAGTGACATCTATGTCGCGGATAAAAGTGAGTTTGAGTTTCGTCCGGGGCCGGTTTTTGCCAATCTGGTTCTGGCGGATGAAATCAACCGCGCCCCGGCAAAAGTCCAGTCCGCACTGCTGGAGGCCATGGCTGAACGTCAGGTCAGCATCGGCGGAAAACGCTATGCTCTGCCGCAGCTGTTTATGGTGATGGCCACCCAGAACCCGATTGAGCAGGAAGGGACTTATAATCTGCCGGAAGCGCAGCTTGACCGTTTTTTGATGTATATTAAAATCGGCCAGCCCGATGCCGCTGCCGAGCGCAAAATTTTAAAACTGGTGCGCGGAGAAACGGCAGATCCCGAAAATACGGCCGGCCGGGTGAGCCTGAGTATTGAGGATATTCTGACCGCCCGGAAAGAAGTCCAAAACGTCCACATGAGTGAAGCCGTTGAAGAATATCTGGTGCAGTTGGTCGTAGCAACCCGCAATCCTGAAAAATACAGCAAAAAACTTGCCGGACAGGTTCTTTACGGCGCCAGCCCCCGGGCAACCATTGCACTGGACCGTGCCGCTAAAATCAATGCCTGGATTGAGGGGCGTGATTATGTGACGCCGGAAGATATTCAGGCAATTGTTTATGATGTTCTGCGTCACCGTATTATCCTGACCTTTGAAGCCCAGGCCGAAGGGATTGATACGGACACCGTTATCGGCGAATTGTTAAAAGCCGTTCCGCTGCCCTAAACATTTTCAGGAGGAACAGGCCGTCCGATGTTAAAGTCATTAAAAAACAAATTTTTCAAAAAGCCGCAGGCAGACAAAAGCGGCAACGGGCTTTTTGCAACGGTTGAGGAATTGATTGAGCAGAAGCAATATGTCTCTTACCTCAAAAATTTTCATCACCGGCTGGCCGTTTCCAGACAGGCGGGCGATGTCAAATCGGCATTCAAGGGCAGGGGAATTGAGCTTGAAGAATTGCGGGCCTACAATTATGGAGACGACGTCCGGGACATTGATTGGCGGGTCACCGCGCGCAAGCTGGCTCCCTTTACCCGGCTCTATGCCGAGGAAAAAGACCGCGAAATATACGTCTTGCTTGACTTGTCGCCCTATATGGTTTTTGGCACGCGCAAAGAGCTGAAATCAGTCGCTGCCGCCAAAATAGCCGCCCTGATTGGCTGGCTTTGCCTTGAAAACAAAGACCGTTTCGGCCTATATCTTTTCAGCGGTACACAGTCCCATCTTTTCAAACCCTCAAACAGCCGGGGCGGAATGATTGCCATGCTGAAAAAAATATCAGCTTATACAAAAAACATTTTGCAGTCGCCAACGGCACCTGCAAGCGGTCAGGCAGAAAGCGTTTCTGTCCCCCTGAAGGTGTTGAGTAAAGTCATTAAAGGACAGGCGACAGTGTTTGTCATCAGCGATTTTAGTGATTTCAGCGACGACCTGCAAAAAGATTTAGCGCATTTAAGCCGGAAATGCCGTGTCTTCTGCATTGATGTTTTTGACGCACTTGAAGAACACGCCCCTCAGGCCGGAGAATATATGGTGTCTTCCGGCGACGGAAAAAGCCTGATATTCAACACGACATCCAAAGCCTACCGCACCGAATATCAGGACTATTTTATCGCCCGGCGCCAAAAAGTCAGGGATTTTTGCCTGCGCTTTGGTGCCCGCTATCTTGAAGTTATGACCGGAGCCGATTTGCACAAACAGTTGAAAATATTCTAAAATATATTGTGCTTATCTCTTGACATAACCCTGAGACAGTGGTACATTTTCCAATGAATTATTCTGTAACTATAATTTGAAAAGAGAAAATCATGGTAAAATCAAACGATAATAGTGCTTATAAAAGAGGTCAGGAACTTCTCGACCAGGGCTTGTATATGGAAGCCGTTCAGCAGTTTGACGAGTCGCTGAAAGAACAGCCCGATTCATGGAAAACGCTGAACAGCAAAGGTTTTGCTTATCAGAAGATGAGCCGGTATACCGAAGCGGTCGAATGTTTTGATAAAGCTCTGCAGATTAATCCCCAGTCGGTTGAGGTGCTCAACAACAAAGGGGTAACACTCAGCATGCGTGGCTTATACAAAGACGCCATTGCCTGTTTTGATCAGGCTGTTGCCGTAGACGGAACCTCGCTTGAAGCTCTGAACGGCAAAGCAATTGCCCTGCAGCACATGTTTTCTTATAAAGAGGCTCTGGATGTTCTGGAGCAGGCCATGAAAATAGACCCGAGACATACGCAAACGCTGTTGAGCATTGCGGTGACGTTGCAAAAACTGAAACAATATGACCGGGCGATTTCTTTTTTCAAAAAAGTTTTATCCTCCGACAAAACCAACATTAAAGCCTGGAACGGCGTCGGCGTCACCTATCAGTTGATCGGTGACAATAATTCCGCACTGAAATGTTTCACCAAAATTCTGAATATCAACAGCCATGAAATTCAGGCCTGGATCAGTATCGGTTTTGTTTATCAAAAAGTCGGTAAATTCAATGACGCGCTGAAATGCTATAAAAAAGCGCAAATGGTCATCAACAATCGTTATCATCACAAGCTTTATGACGGGTTGGCCAGCTGCCTGACCAAACTGTCTGAGTTTGACCAGGCGATTGAAGTCTATAAACAGATTTTCCAGCGGGAAGAGGGCAAAAAGAAATGGGATGCCCAGCGTTCAATCAAATTTGTAAATAAGTTGAAACGCAAAAAAGCCATCGGCGCCTTAAACCCTCCGGGAGGCAGCGCAGATCCTTTGGCAGAAACGCTTGCCGCCCCGTTACCCAACAACAATTAACAATTAAAGGCCTCCCTCAGAGGCCTTTAATCTTTCCGGTAAAAGAACAACAATTTCAGTCTCAAATTCCGATGAAAACCTAATAATTCACCAACACCAGCCGAACATGGGCGATATTGGTGCTATTGCGATACCTTGAAATTCCCAAATTCGTGATTATATCAAAAAGTGCTTGCGAACTTTGTTCCATTGTGGTATTCTGATTATGCAGTTGGGAAAACCGGCTGTGGTGTCAGAAAACACCTCGTAGTGAATATCCACTGATGAGTGGAGTGGGTGGAATAAGCACTTGCAGAAAGCCTCTGATATTGATGTTTACATTAGTGTTATGCTTCTGTTAGCTGGTTAAGTGCAGCAGGTAGACAAAGAAGCCTGACCGTTACTACAACGGTTTTCTGCTCCACTCGCCTTTGTTTTCATAACATTGGCGAGTTTGTTTTTAATCTAAAAACAATGGAGCTTAGTTATGAAAATTAAATTTTTACTCTTGGGGACGGGTTTGTCCTTTTTACCTTTAACCGTAAATGCTCAATGTGTGGCGACGCAGGATTGCGCAACTTTGGGATATACGGAAACCTCCTGCAACGGCGGCAAAGGCGTTAAATGTCCGTTTGGCAACAAGTGGGCATGTTTGGCAACAGAAGAATCAGTCTGTACAAAAAATGGTTTTAAATACACGTGCACAGGAACAGGATATTCCGGCGGCAGTGGTGACAGCTGTGGCGGAAAATATAAGAAATGTAGTTGCAAAAGCGGTTATAAATGGGATAACGGTTCCTGTAAAAAGTCTTGTTCATCTTCTTATAAATACTCATGTTCCGGAACGGGCTATTCTGGCGGTTCAGGTTCTGCCTGTGACGGGAAATATACTCAATGTAATTGTGCAAACGGCTATGAATGGACAAACGGAAGTTGTCAGAAAGAATCTTTAAATGGAGCTCAAGGAGACTTTTACTATTGTAATGGAGAAATCGCCGGTATAAAAACATCAGGAAATTTTTATGTAAATACAAAAAGCTTGGGGAGTAAAAATCTTGATGATTCCCAAAATGCATGTAGTTATTCGGTCTGTAGCGGAGGTGGACGTTTGCCAAGCAAAGAAGAAGCTCTCATAATTTACCAACAGCTTAATAATATTAATAGAAACATTCCAAATAGCGGAGATAAAATTCCGGCAGAGTATCATTGGACATCAAGTTCCTGCACAGATGGGCATGGAACGTATCCATGTATGATACAAATGTCTTCAGGAACAATATATGGGCATGGTTTTTATGGAAACAGAAACGGTTTCGTTCGTTGTATTTGGTAAAAAGATAAAGGCTCGTAATAGCGAGCCTTTATTTCATGTTTCTATAAAAGCACTCAATCTGAAAAAACGGTTCCTTTTCCGTTTTCGGTGGCAGTCAATCTGACCTTGGCACCGAGGGGGAGCATATAGCGCTTAAAATGATGTCCATAGTCAAAATCACGAATGACAGGAATACCAAGGCCTTGACTGAAAAACTTAATCACTTCGTTGATATTTCCATCCTCTTTGCGCCGAACCGGACAGTCCAGAAACTTCCCGAAAATAATTCCCCGAAGAGCATGAAACCCTTTGCACTGGGAAATTTGCTGCAACATTAAATCAATTTTATAAGTCGGCTCCTCTACATCTTCAATGAGCAAAATTTTGCCGCTTAAATCAGGAAAATACGGCGTCCCGCACAAATTGCGCAACAGGCTCAAACACCCGCCGACCAAAACGCCCTCTGCCTCGCCGGCAACAACCGTCCGTCCGCTTTTATAAACAAAATGATCCCCGAATAACATGGTCTTGACTGACTTATCCAGTGTCTTGTCCAGACAGCCCGAACGAAAATCATAATTCAGTGTCAGCCCGCTAAAACCAATCTGCCCGGTCTGGGTATAAATCGCATTTTGCAAAGCCGTCGTATCACTCAAACCGATAAGCGGTTTCGGGTTTTCCCGAATAACCGCCCAGTCCAGCAGCGGCGGAAGATATTGCGCGCCGTCGCCGCCGGAAGTCGCAAAAATCGCTTTGATTGATTTGTCCTGATAAAACGACATCAAATCCGCCGCCCGCACCTCGGGAGTCCCGGCCATAAAACGAAACTTGTCAAAAACATGTTCCCCGAAAACAATCTCAAACCCCAGAGATTGCAGGTAAGCCACCCCTTTGGCAATCTCCGCCGGCACAACCGAACGGGAAGGTGAAACCAAACCGACTTTGTCTCCGGGGTTGAGGTCATAATACATCTTATAAATCCTTCAAAAGCTGACGGCTGAAATCGGGCAGAGAATTATCTCGGGCACCCATAATGACAATTCTGTCGCCGCTTTTGGCGTTTTTCAGAATAAAATCGCGAACACGCTCTTTGGTCTCCAAAAACTTGGCATTAACCCCGTTGTCTACGGCATATTTAACCAAATCGGCGCCGGAAATATCCGCGTCTTTGACCGGGTCGCGCATATAAATTTCCGGCATCAGCAAAATATCATCTTTACCGAGAACCTTGCCGAAAACAACACCATCTTCTTCGCCGGTTGTCCGGGCTGAAAAAGGCTTGTGCGATTGATACATGACAATCAGTCGCCCCGGATATTCCTTGAGTGCGGAAAGAGACGCTTCGATCTTACTTGCATTATGGGCAAAATCATCAATCAGCGTAATATTATGCGCATTGGTCCCGGCCACTTCCAGCCGCCGCTTAATCCCGGTAAAACCCTCCAGAGCTTTTGCCGCCTGATATTTGTCAATACCGAGCATCATACAAACACTGATGGCCGCCAGCGCATTGGCGACATTAAACTTGCCGATGATCCGCAGCCGGAATTCATATCCGTCGATTTTATAAGTGACGCCGTTGGCTATGGAGTGAACATCCGAGGCATAAATTCCCGCATGCGGATTTTTCAGAGAAAATGTAAATTTGTGTTCATGCGCCAACTGGCTGGCCAACGGACAATCCGCATTGACAACAATGCCATGCCGGGCATGCTCGGCAAAATCCGTAAAATATTCGACCAGCTCCGGAATACTGACATGGTCATGCGAAATATTGTTAATCAGGGCAATATACGGACGATAATTCCGGATAGAACCGTCGCTTTCATCGGCTTCGGCCACGCAGATATCCCCCTCGTTATAAATAATATTGGGCAGGCCTTTCCCGGAATCATAATCCCGCAGCATGCCGCCGTTAATCATACAGGGCTTCTTGCCGAGCTTGTCAAGGATATAGGCAATCATGGCTGTAGTCGTTGTTTTGCCGCTTGTCCCGCCAACGGCAATATTGTATTTATACTGATGAAAAAGCTCTGCCAGCAGTTCCGAACGCTTTTTAATCGGAATATGTTTGCTCTTTGCCGCCAACACATCGGGATTGTTTTCCGGAATAGCCGATGAAACACACAGAAATTCCATATCATCGGTAATGCCGGAACCATCCTGAGGAATAATTTTAACCCCGGCGGCTCTGAGCGCTTTCAGATTTGCGGCATCCCGCCCGGCATCAAAACTCTGATCAGAACCATAAACCTCGTACCCTTTTTTTAACAGAATCTGAGCCAGAGCACTCATTCCGTTCCCTGATACGGCGCAAAACGCAACTTTAGCCATTTTTTTATCCTTATACAAATTCACGCTACAAAGTTTCCAACAATTTTACTTCATTTTCCTTAAGAATCTTTAAATTTTTATAGTCAATGAGCAGATAACTCTGCATATCTCCATCCACATTGACCGAAAGGGCAACCCCGATATCCTCACCGCCAAACGTCGCATACAA
>CALXTH010000152.1 GCA_944391365.1 uncultured Alphaproteobacteria bacterium
AACCGGGGTGATATCAGGAATGAGTCCGGCGTTGGCGAGAGAGCCGAGGCCGAGACAGGATACGGATAACAATAAAGCATAACGTATTTTCATCATAATATCTCCTTGCAAACTTCTCTCCTACGACTCCTATTATACCAGAAAAGAAAATCATTGTAAATAATAAATTTCATGAAATGACGAAAATATTTCAAAATAAAAAACATATAAAAACAAATCATTGCAAAATGAAAAAAATATGCTATAAACAAGACATTCAGAAAATAATTATGTTTCACTATTAAATTATAAAAATTATGGATTCAATTTTTCACAATGTCGTGGAGCTTAATAAGATTTTGCTTCCGCCGGAAAATGAGATTTATCAATGTCCAACCCCGTCAGTGATTGAAAAAAGCGGCTGGATTGTTTATGGCAAAAGCCGGCTGGCCGAAAAGGTCTTGCGGGAACTGAGGTTCTATTCGAGCTTTTATACCAGCAACCGGTTGCTGAATATTGATTTACGAAGCGGGATAATTTCTGATAAAGACAGAAAACTGCTTGAAAAAAATATTCAGAAAATGTTTGAAATGTGTCCGACCCGCCATGGACTGATTATCTGCCATCCGCGGATTTTTCACCAGATAGACCATTGGGAAAACCTCAAGTGTGTTACCTTCGGGTTTATGCAGGATACATTGCGCATCTTGGTCTGCCATCAGGATTTGTGGACAAAGGAAGAGGCATTCCGTTTCCGCCTGCCTCCATATTGTGGACAGATTTTCTATCGCCGGCCGATTATTCCGGTAAGAAACATCTGTATTTATGATGATGATATGGAATCAGCCGTTTATGCGGCTTATGCTTATTATCTGCTGAGAAAAGAACAGGACATTGAGCCTCAGATATTTATTCTGAGCAACCGGCATTTTGTATATTCCAAAATGGAAATAAACAAAAACATTTTGAAAGAACTCTGTCCGTTTGCTTCAATAAAAGTATGGCGGCGCAGCGGGTTGAATGAGCTTTTTTTGTCGGAAGGGGTGCACAATATGTTGTTTATTGCCCCGCAGCACCGCGCATGCTATGTGCATGATAAACTGAAAGAAACAGCCGTTCGGGTCTATACTGTGAGGGAAAATATGCTGTCAAAACTTTATAAACCTTATGTAGACAGCAGCAGTTTCCTGCATTACATAGACAAGAGCGTCTCGGCTTTGTCCGGAAGGGATACTTACAAAAAAGTCTGCCTGTCATGGAAACAAAACTATCAGAATATTCATAAATATACCCAAAAAGAAAAAGTGGATATTTTGGTCGCGGCACAACATCAGGCAAAACTGGTTATTGAGCGTGAAAAATTAAAAATCAACCAGATGTTTGGTTAAGTAGAACCCCCGGAAACAGTTCATGTGTCCGGGGTTTTCTGTGATTATCCTGAGCAGGATGGTTGAAACTTTACAAAAAACATGATAAAAAGCAAGACAAGATTGATAACAATAAGGAGTATATCATGGAACAGCGCACTGTTAAAATCGGCAGCTTTGAAATCGGCAACAAACTTCCGCTGGCCCTCTTGGCCGGTCCTTGCCAGATTGAAAGCCGACAGCATGCCATAGATATGGCCGGCCGAATGGTCGAAATTACCGGAGAGCTCGGAATAAATTATATATTTAAAGCCTCATTTGACAAAGCCAACCGCTCTTCTATTAATACTCCGCGCGGCGTTGGTTTGGAAGAGGGGATGCGCACCTTTGATGAAATAAAAAAATTATACAATAACATACCGATAGTAACGGATGTTCATGAAAAAGAGCAATGCGCGGAGGTTGCGCCTCACGTCGATATGCTGCAAATTCCTGCTTTTTTGTGCCGTCAGACGGATCTGGTCGTCGCCGCAGCCAAAACAGGCAAAGTAATCAATATAAAAAAGGGGCAGTTTTTGGCGCCTTGGGATATGAAAAATATTGTCAGAAAAGCAGAAGATAGCGGCAATATGAATGTTTGCGTGACTGAACGCGGAGCCAGTTTCGGTTATAACACGTTGGTAACCGATTTTCGCGGTTTGCCCCGCATGGCCAAAGACACCGGTTGCCCGGTTATTTTTGATGCAACACATTCGGTTCAGCAGCCGGGCGGCTTGGGTGGAACCTCCGGCGGACAAAGAGAATATGCGCCGGTTTTAGCCAGAGCGGCAGTTGCCGTTGGTGTCGCCGCGGTTTTTATTGAAACGCACGATAATCCGGATAAAGCGCTTTCTGACGGACCAAATATGATTCCGTTGCATGAGATGAAACGCGTCCTGACGGAACTGCAGGCTTATGACCGGATAACCAAAAGTATGATTCATGATTATTGAATGTAAAAACAGAAGGTTAGAGTGGTAAGTTTCTCTGATGAAGGATATATCATAAAACAGCGGCGCCATGGCGAACGCGGGTTGATTTTGACCGTCCTGACAAAAAACAACGGTAAACTGACCGGATATGTCAAAAATGCCGTGAACAAGAAAAATCTTGGGATATATCAATTGGGTAACAGCATAAGTTTAAACGCATACAGCCGCCTTGAAGAAAATATGTATAGTTTTCACGTGGATCTGCTGGCGGCCAATGCGGTCAACTTTATGACCTCCCCGGAAAAACTCGCCGCTTTAACCTCGTTATGTGAATTATGTAATGACTGTCTTCCGGAAAAAGAAAATACAGAGAGTTTTTTCAATCTGATAGATAATTTTTTTAAACAAATAAATGAAGATAACTGGAGAACATATTATTCTTACTTCGAATTTTATCTTTTGGAATATCTGGGCATCGGACTTGATTTAAGTGAATGTTCTGCCACCGGCCGGCGGGATCATCTGTTGTATGTTTCGCCCAGAACGGGAAAAGCCGTGAGTGCGGAAGCCGGAGAACCCTATCGAAACCGGTTGTTTGCCTACCCGAAATATATTGTGGAAAAAAATTATCATCCCAGCCTGCGGGAAGTCTCGGATTTGTTAAAAATGACGGAATTTTTCCTGAATAAAAATTTTTTTCAGCTTCATGGCTTGAAATTCCCGGAAAACCGTGTTAACTTGCGTGATAATTTGATTAAAAACCTATAATGTGGAAAGCAGAATATGTCTGAACAGGCCGTTGAAAATGAAGAAAAAATAAAAGATGTTCACCTTGCGGAAGAGCTGAGCTCCCGTTATCTGTCTTATGCAATGTCGACCATTGTATCACGGTCGCTGCCGGATGTTCGTGACGGACTAAAGCCTGTACACCGCCGCCTGCTATTTGCAATGCGCCAGCTCCATCTTGACCCGAAATCAGGATTCAAAAAATGCGCCCGTGTGGTTGGTGATGTTATTGGTAAATATCACCCCCATGGTGACAGCGCCGTTTATGGGGCAATGGTGCGTCTGGCCCAGGATTTCTCCGTACGTTATCCTTTGGTTGACGGACAGGGCAATTTTGGTAATATTGACGGAGACGGTGCAGCCGCCATGCGTTATACCGAAGCCCGTCTGACTGAATTTGCCATGGCTCTGATGGAGGGGTTGAACGAAAATGCCGTTGATTTTCGTGAAACTTATGACGGAGAAGAAGAAGAGCCCGTTGTTATGCCCTCCATGGTGCCTAATCTGCTGTGCAACGGTTCTGCCGGTATTGCCGTCGGTATGGCAACCAATATTCCACCGCATAACCTGAGTGAAGTCTGTGATGCGCTGCTTTATCTGATTGAAAACCCTGATTGTGAAATTGAGCCACTGGTCAAACGCCTGAAAGGGCCGGATTTTCCGACCGGAGGAATTATTGTAGACAAATTTGAAAGCATTTTGAACACCTACAAGCAGGGGCGCGGCGTCTTCCGCATCAGAGCCCGTTGGGAAAAAGAGGAGTTGAGCCATGGTTTGTATCAGATTGTGGTCAAAGAAATTCCCTACCAGGTAATAAAATCAAAATTAATTGAACGAATTGCCAACTTGCTGTTTGAAAAGAAAGTTCCGCTTTTGGCTGACGTCCGAGATGAATCGTCTCACGATGTCCGTATTGTTCTGGAGCCCAAAAACCGCTCGGTTGATGCCAATTTGTTGATGGAGCATCTGTTCAAACAGACAGAGCTGGAATCTCGCTTCAATATGAATATGAATGTTCTGGATTCCGAAGGCGTGCCCCGGGTAATGGATATAAAAACCGTTCTGCATGAGTTTTTACAACACCGGCATAATGTTTTGATCCGCCGTTCACAGCACCGGCTTGATAAAATCAATACCCGGCTGGAAATATTGTCCGGCTATCTGATAGCCTATCTCAATTTGGATGAAATCATCCGGATTATCCGCGAAGAAGATGAGCCCAAAGCCGTTATGATGAAAGAATTTAACCTGACGGATAATCAGGCCGAAGCAATTTTGAACATGAAACTCCGCTCTCTTCGTAAATTGGAAGAAACAGAGATAAAACAAGAGTTTGACGATTTAAGCTCAGAAAAAGCGGACCTTGAAACTTTATTGTCGGATACAACCCGGCGATGGGAGGCAATAGCCGGCGAAATCAGGCAGATTAAGGAAAAATTCGGTAAGAAAACAGCTCTTGGCCGCCGTCGGACAGATTTTGCCGAAGCACCTGCAGATATTGAAGTGCCGCTGGAGGCTCTGGTTGAAAAAGAACCAATAACCGTCATTTTGTCTCAAAAAGGGTGGATACGCTGTCTCAAAGGGCATGCAGACCTGAATGAAGAGTTCAAATTCAAGGACGATGACGCACTGCAGGCCGCCATTCATGCTCAGACGACAGATAAGATTATCATCTTTGACACGGCCGGCAAATTTTATACCATTCCGGCCAATGAGATTCCGAGCGGCAGAGGGTTTGGTCAGCCTGTCAGACTGATGATTGATCTGGGCATAGCCGATTCTGTCAGCAGCATGTTTGTCTTTGAACCCGGCGCAAGCTATGTAATTGCCTCCAATACGGGGCGGGGCTTCATTGTTGATGAAAACCATATACTGGCGCAAACCCGCACCGGCCGCAAAATTATGAATCTGGCAGACGGAGAATCATCTGTCTTCTGCAAAAAAGTAACCGGAAACATGGTCGCCATTATTGGAGAAAACCGCAAACTTCTGGTCTTTAAGCTGGAAGAGATTCCGAGTATGGCCAGAGGGCGCGGCGTAACTCTGCAAAAATATAAAGACGGAAATATGTCGGATATCCAGATATTTAATGAAGAAGATGGCTTTACCTATACCCGGGCCGGCGGAACCAAAACGGAAACCGATTTGCTTGGTTGGCTGGGGCACCGGGCGCAAATTGGAAAACTGGCGCCGTTTGGCTTCCCGAAAAACAACAAATTTCTGAAAGATTAAAATTGTGGCCGAAGTTTTGTTTGAATATACGCGTTTGGGCAGCAGTGTCAAAGTCACGGCAATAGAGACAGAGACCAAAATCGAAGTCAGTGTGATTGTTCCGGCGTCCTTGTCCCAGGAACAAATGCAATTTCAGGCATTGAAAAAGCTCAAATATGTTTTGGAGAAAAAGGCTTCTGAAGGCTGAATGCTCCGGGCTGTGAATAAGTATCCGGAAAACGCTTAAATTACTTTAAATTCTTAAAAAATAGTATACAATAACCTCGAATTTAAATTCATTAAAATTGGGGAAGAGGGAACTATATTTATGTCAAATAAACAAGCGGATATCACCAAAAACAAAAGCAGCGAAAAAATTGCTTATGAGACTGACATAGATTCGCAAAATACATGGCTGAACAATAATTTATACCGGCTGATGTTGTGGATAAGTGCGGTTTGGGCGGTGATTGTACTGTTTTATATTACCCAGTTTTTCGGCTGGTCAAACCTGTTTTTGATGATGCCGGACGAATTTGGCGGCTTTCTGGCCGGAGTAACTCTTCCCTTGGCAATTATCTGGATTGTTGTGGCCTACATAGATCGCGGAACCAGCTTTAAAAATGAGGCGCGTTTTCTGCGTGCGTATATGAATCAGCTGGTTTACCCCGAAGACGGCGGCGCCCAGACAGCAAAAGCGCTGGCAGACGGGATTCGCGCTCAGGTTGTTGAAATGCAGGAAGCAACCAAACTGGCAATGGAACAAAGTGACAAAATCCGTTCTGAACTTGGTGCCCGGGTGGAAGATTTTTCAAAACTGGTTTCCGTCCTTGATAATTATTCCTCCAAAACGGTTGTCGAACTTGCCAATACGGTAAAACAGCTTTCAACATCGTTTGATGAGATTAACACCAAAGCCCTGCAGGCCACACAATCGTTTCAAACCTGCAGCCGGGATTTTTCTGCAGCATTCAATTCATTGCAAAAAGATTCAGATATGCTGGTTCATTCGGTTCTCCCCAATATCAACGAAATAAAATATTCGGCGGAATTACTTCAGGATGTTTCTGAAAAAAGCAGCCAGCAGCTGATTAAAACGAATGAGGCGGTTCTTGCTATTGCCGAAAAGTCAAATGCCGATATTGCCCGGGCGGCTGATATTCTGTCCACTCAGGCTTCCCGGATTGAAAATGTTTCCAAACAGGCTGTCAGCGATTGTGACAATATGCGCCAGACCATCGACAGTAGTGTTAAAAGCATTGCCGACGTGATGCAGGCGCAAACCCAGAATATGCAAAACTATATTGATATACTGAATCATAACGCCGACAATCTCGGTCAGAAATTCAGTGAACAGGGCGCTCTTGTCGGTCAGGAAGTTGATAAAATCATTTCCCGGGCTAATGTCGCGGAGGAAGGAATAGCTTTGCAGGTGCGTGAATTACATGGTGTTTCAGATGATATTGTCAATGCACTGCAAAATATTGAAGATAATATCAAAACTGAAGCCGACCGGCTCCAGAAAACAAGTGAAATCGCAGTGGGTAATATAAACACGGTGGTTGACGCACTGAATAAAGAAGGAATAAAAGCGGCTGAAATTGCAGATAATTCAATTCTTAAGACCGGAGCGTTGACGGACGAACTTGTCAACCAGCATAACCGGCTTGAAACTCAGGCCAATTCAAACATTAATACCCTGCGCTCTTTGGGACAGGAACTCTCCGCTCGTTTGGAGGCGATCAAAACCCAGACCAGCATTTCCGTTTCTCAGTTTAATGAGATTGGCGCCGCCATGAAGAAAAATTCGGATCTGGTCAGCGAAACCTCATCAATCGTTGTGGCTCAAAGCAAAGTCAGCGAAGCCGCCCTGGCTCAACAACACCGCCATATCAACAGTTCTTTGAGCCGTATTGATGAAATCAAAGGCGAATTGAAACGGGAAATTGATGAGCTGAACCGTGCCTCATCAATTATGAATGAAGATGCTCTTCAGGCCATAGGCAGTCTGCGTTCTCAAATGGAAGAAATTCTTTCTGTTTCTGAATCGGTCATCGAAAAAAGCCAGACTTTGGGTGATGGTCTGAAAGAACAGGGAAAAGAATTTATGGCAGCGGCTGAGACGACCTTTGACAAAGTCAGCCGGGTCAGTGATGCGCTGGAAGACCACTATAAAAAAATTGACCTCGTCGGAGAAGAGCTTGACAAGCGTTCTGACAACCTCTCCAAAACGCTTTCCATGCAGGCGGAAATCATTACCCGATCAACAGAAAACGCCGAGAAGGCACACGCGGATATTCTTAATTATTTCAATCAGCAAAACGCCTCTCTTAATGCTTCGGCTGAAAAATTTGTCGGCTTTGTCAGCGATATGATAAAAGCTTTTGATGAAAAAGCCGAAACCGTCGGATTGTTGTTCAAACATCAGGAAAACGAGTTTCTTAACATTTGTGATAAAATTTCCGAGAATACCAACAATATCGGCAGTTCCCTGAAAAAACAGGTTTCAATCATTGAACAAAATGCAGATCGTGTCTTCTCCCGTCTGGCCATGCTGGAAGAAGATGCCGGCAAGAGAAACGAAGCCATTAATGAAAATGTCGTGAAATCCGTTGATAAACTGATTCAGGTAAATAAAGCCGTTGAAGAACAAAATGACGAAGTCAGCCGGGTGATTGACGGATTACAAAACAAAATCAAAAACATATCCAAAGAATTTACGGATATGCTTTCCGGTTTCAGCAACACCTTTAATTCGGTCAAGACTGAAGCGGACGCCGCCAGCCAGTCTGTCAGCGGCAATTGCGCTTTGCTGACTGAGAATATTTCCAAACTGGGTAAAGAAAGCCAGAATGTCTCCAATATAATTGACGGTCATATCAAAAATATGGACAACGCCTTGGTCAAAACTCAGGCACAAAGCGATACCATCAGGGAAACTCTGGCTCATCAGGTCGAAAGCCTGTCGGATATTGTCAATGTCGTTTCAACTCAGACCAGACTGGGTGAAGCCTCTCTGGCACAGCAGTATAAATATTTGTCCGATGCCTCAACGTCCATCGCCCGTCAGATAACCGATTCTACTGAATTGCTGAAAAACAGCAGTAAAAACATCGGAGATGATACGGCCAGACTTGCCGTTGAGTTTGACAGCCTTGGAGATAAGCTTTTGAAAATAAATGAAGATGTTGTCAAGTCATCAAAAGCCTCAGTCAAAAATATAGAACAGGTCAGTCTTTCTTTATCCCAAAGTGCCGAAGATATGGAAAAGACTGTTGCCGCCTCCCGTCAGAAAATCAGTACGGTCATGGGCGATTATGAGAATTATATTTCCAACTTCAACACGGTTACGGCAGAGGCCAGCACCGGAGTTATTGAGATTAACGGGCTGATCTCGCAGCAAAATGACAAAATGCTTGAATTATCTGAGGGAACCAAAGAACTGGTGAAATACTTTAATACGGTTCTGAACGATACCTCGCAAGAACTGTCCAACCGCGCCGGACATGCTTATGACAAAGTCAAAGGCTTGGGCGACAGTCTCAAAAAGCTCAGCATTCAACTTGAAGAAACCACCAGACAAAGTTCCGGAAATCTGGAAAATGCCGGAACCAAACTGCGGGCTTCTTTGAGTGAAATTTCAACTAATGCCGAACGAATTGCCAACGATATCCGTTCTTCGGGAGAAATCTTCCTGAAACAATCAGATGTTCTGACTTCTGTTAGCACGGATACAATGGAAAAAGTTCAAAAGGCTGTAGATGCCCTGAGCAAAAATTCCCGGGAATTTAATCTTCAGGGTGAGGAAGTCCTTAAAAAATCAGATGTTTTCAATGAGCTGTTCCAAAAACAGCTGCAGGTTTTGACGGAAACATCCGGCCAGGCAGAACGAAAAATCAAAGATTTGGAAAAACTTTATGAAGGCATCAGAGTTGATACTTTCTTGAAAAATGCTTCCTATATCCTTGAAAAACTTGAATCTTCAGCCGTCGATATCAATCGTATTTTCAATCCGAATGTTGAAGAGGAACTCTGGAAAAAATATTACAACGGAGATACTTCGGTATTTGTCCGTCACCTGACCAGGACCATGAGCCGCAGCCAGATTATCTCTGTCAAAAATGAGTTTGAGCGAAACGCTGAATTTCGCGATGTCGTTATGCGTTATCTGACAGACTTTGAAGCTTTGGTCAACAAAGCCAAAGACAGCGAAAAATCAGGATTGCTGCTTTCGGTTATTTCCGGTGCAGACGTTGGTAAACTCTATTATATCCTGGCAAAATCACTGGATCGGATTAACTAACGGAACAACGGACGATGTCTTTGACCCCCGGGATATCATATTCGTTGAATATCAACAGTTTGCTGGCTGATATTTCATCTTCTGTCTCAAGAATAAAGGGTGGAGCGGATGAACATGTCCCGGTCGCACAAAACGGAGGCTTTTTTCCCGTTTCTGAAACATCTGCTTATGCTTTATCCTTTGGAGGCGTCTTAAGCGGCCGTTCACTGTTTTCTGTTCAGGAATATATCTCTGAAAACCCGCAGAAAGATACCGGGGCTGAACGTTATAAACGTAATATCTATAATCAGGACACAAAAACGGTTCCTGAAACATCCGAACCGCTTTCGACATATAGCTTCAAAGATTTTGTCAGAGCCGAAAACAAAAGCATATTCTACCAAAAAGCAAGCGCCGCCTATCAGGGAATGCCTCTTGTTTCTGCTGTGGAAAACAATGCTTATGCCGCAGCCGGAACCCGGAATTATGCCGTACACAGTTACAATTATGTTAACGACATTAACAAACAGCCTCAGGTCCTGATTGATTTTATGCATGAATATAACCGTAACTTTAATTTTGAGATATAATGACAATACTTGATTTTGACAGCCGTGTTTTTATGGCCCCGATGGCCGGTATCACTGACAAACCCCTGCGGAAACTGGTGTCATCATTGGGCGGAGGGGTTAT
>CALXTH010000153.1 GCA_944391365.1 uncultured Alphaproteobacteria bacterium
GCCCGGCCGGTTATGCCTCCTCATGCCCTTACGGCTATACCTCAACCACCAGCAAACGCTGCTCTTGCGGCCTGACCTCGGGAACTTGCTACAAATGCAAATCATCTCCTTCTTATCCCTCCTCTTCTTCTGGTGGCTGGAATAGTTCTTCCTCATCCTCAGGCGGTTGGAACAGCTCATCTTCTTCGTCCTCATCTGGAAGTCATAGCAGTTCTTCATCTTCCAGCTCGTCTTCAAGCTCCAGCAGCTCTTCATCTTCCAGTTCTGGATCTCCAACTCCTCCTCATACACACAGTTACACTTGTCCTACCAATTATATAAGAGGAAAAAGTCAATGTGGTGTTGGAGAATACATAAACTGGACTCAAGCAACTTGTTCTTGTGGAGAAAAAGAACCCTACCCCACTGAATGTTCAACATGTTGGAAAAAAACCAGTTGCATGGGAAGCGGATGTGGCGACTGCTGCGATGATTCTGGACTTTGCGGACAAGGTTCATATTCTGAATGCAAAAAGAAATATCCCTCTCTTCCCAGTTGTTCATCAGCAAAAACAACCGACTGCGCCGGAGGAACATGGTCTATGCGCTATTGCATGGGAGATGGAAGCGGGGCCATTGCCGGATCTTGCAAATGGTAATTTCCTCCAATTGTTTTTTATAAAAAATATCATAGCTATAATTCATCAGCATCTGACTACTAAAACAAAAAATCCGGGTATTTTTCTAAATACCCGGATAATTTTTGACAGAAAATGCCTTTTAACAGAAGAACTACTCGTTTTTGAAAAACATCACCAGTAATCTGTTTCAAACGAAAAATCTCATTTGCTAGCCTATCCCCCCCCAACTCTCCGCCAACTCTATCTGAGCATCGCGCCTCCTTATCCCCAATTCCTCAACAGCTAACCGATCGGATCAAACGGCGCCCGTTTGTCGACCTGCCTCAGGTCGCGCCAGCTTGCCCCAATCAACCAACAGCAAAACGACCGGGTCAAGCTGCGCCAGCTTGCAACAGCTTCCGGCGCAATTTATAAGGCAAATCAACATGGGCATATTCGGGATGCGCGTTGACAAACGCCTCCCAGTCTTTTTTCAACAAAACCGAACTTCGCCCGAGCGTTTCCGACACAATCCAAATTTGCTGCCGAAAAGGAAAAATCTCACATCCGCCAAGCGTACACCCTTTGAAACTTCTCTCAGACAACATAATCATCAAACGCTTCAACTCAGCCGCTTCCGGAATATAATCACGCTGCCCGCACCGCCGCAATAACTCAGCCAAAACCCGAAACTTCATCTCCTCCGGCCAGCTGGCAAAAAGACTCATCTTAAAAGAAAAACCGGCACCGTTCCACACCCTGACCCCGGCGGAAATCCGAGCCTGCACCTCGCTTTCCACAAAAGCCCGCGTCTCGGAAAGAACAGCCGCCGTCTTGGCCAGACGAGCCTCACTCAGCCCGAGCTCTTTTTCCAGAACCGGTAAGAACTGACGGATTTTCACCCGCAAAAAATCATCATTCCGATTTGACGGATCTTCCACCCAGCGCACCCCCCGCTCTGTCAAATAAGCCCTCAATTCCTCAGGAGTCTTATCCAGCTGCGGACGAATAATCATCAGCCCGCCCCGCTCGCTCACCGGCAAAATCCCGCTCAGACCATATACCCCGCTGCCCCGGATTAAACGCAGCAAAAAGGTTTCCGCCTGATCCCGACGATGATGCCCTGTTGCCAACACCCGCACTCTGTTCGCCAAACACCATTCCGCCAACAGACGATACCTGGCTTCCCGGGCAGCCTCCTCAATTCCGTGCACGGGCTTAGCCCCCTCCCAACATAAAAGATGATGCTCAATCCCATAACCACGCATCACTTCCGCCACATATTGCGCCTCTTGGAACGATTCAGGGCGCAAACCATGGTCCACTGTCAGCGCCACCACCCGCCGCCCGCAACTTGTTGCCCATTCATGCAGACGCAAAACCAAAGCCAGCGAGTCTGCCCCGCCGGACACACCCGCTGCAACAACCTTGTCATCAATCTGATATTTTTCAAAAAAGCGCTGCATTCCGGCCTTTTATTTGCACTTGAGCGCCGTTGCCGCCTTTTTGGCCTTGTCCAATAAAGACTTCTCAGCTTTCGGAAACTCAGAAGGCAACGCCAGATAAGCCGTACAGGCCTCAGCTTTTTTATCCAGCTTCTGCATGGACACCCCGAGTTTATACATGCTGTCCGCTCCTTTATTCCCGTCTTTATAATTTTTATACCCTTTGCCGAAAGCCACGGCCGCCTTGGCAAACTCTTCCCGGCTGAAATAAACTTCCCCCAGCCAGTACTGCGCATTTCCGGCCAGCTTATCTTTCGGATAATCTTTCAAAATCAAATTAAAATCTTTCTCAGCTTCGTTGTACTTTTTAGCATTAAAAGCATCCAGCCCGGACTGATAAACCTCCTTGACACTTCTCTTCTTTGCATCCGGCTTTTTCTTTTCCGGTAAAGCAAGCGGAGCCAATTCCTCTCCTGTCACAGCCTCACCGGCAACAGATTTTGGCGCATTCTGGGCAACCGGCGCGTCATAGCGTTTAGACTTTGCATTTGTTCCAATTCCGCTTCCCTTAACCGGCTTCCCCTCCAAAAGCTTAAAACGAACATCAATATCCTGATTCATCAGCTTAAAACGCTCATCAACCTTTTTAAACTGATATTCCAGCTCATCCATCCGCCCCGAAACTTTGCGAACATCTTCTTCCAGCTGGCTCAGCCGCTGCTGAACATTCCCCGAAGCCTGCCCGGAAAAATCAGAATCATTTTTCTCGCGATAAATCTGCCGCTGCAAAACAGCCAAATCCTCCCGCAAATCCTCGACTTCCCGACTCAAAGACTTCACCGTCTGCGCCGACACATCCGGAACCGACAACACCATTGAAATGATTGCCAGAGAAAAAAACGTCCACTTTCCCATCATTGACCTCATGCAAGCTTTGTTAACCTGAACAAACTCTAAAACAAAAACCACATTTACTCAAGCACAATCTTCAAAATATCAAAAAAAGAGCGCCCGTCAAAAACAGAGCGCCCCTTTTCCAAAACAAGAGCCAAATTATTCGGCAGCCTTGACAACCGTAACGGCACGACGATTCTGAGCCCAGGCCGCTTCATTGTTACCCAACACAGCCGGTCTTTCCTTGCCGTAAGAAATTGTTGAAATTCTGTCAGCGGCAATTCCCTGAGAAATCAGATACTGTTTCACCGCATTGGCGCGACGCTCACCCAGAGCCAGGTTGTACTCTCTCGTACCTCTTTCATCGCAGTGGCCCTGAACGATAACATCAACATTCTCATTCTTCTTCAGCCATTCAACCTGTGTCTGCAAAACTTCTACGGCATTGTTAGACAAGGCAGAGCTGTCAAAAGCAAAGAAGACTCTGTCTTCGGCATTTGCCATAAAATCACGTGCCTCTTTCGTTGCACATTCGGCGCCGCCGAACAGTCCGCCGTTGGAATCAAAAGCAGAACATCCGGATACAAATGCCAGAGCACAGAACAAACTTAAAAGCTTTTTCATTTTATTTCTCCATATGGTTTTTTTATAATTTAATTGTCAAACAATTAATGCACTTTCTAACTTAAGCAATAAAAGTTAAATTTTCAACAACAAAATCAACAAGCGCAATTTTTTTTGCCTAACAACAAAAAAACGGAGTACTGTCTGTACTCCGTTTACTCAGGAAACACGGATATAATTACACTGTCCCAGGTTCTTAAGCATAAAAAAAATCGACATAATGTAAAGTTTCTGAGAAACATCTCTGCCAATCTCACACTGTTTGGCATCCAGAACCCACATTTTTCCCGAATTCAAAGACATCACCACAAACCGGAGATGCCCGTCTTTCCCTCTGCAGGGCCGGCAGCGTGCCGCTTTAATCTCGACCCGCAAATGGCTCAGGTGCAAAAAACATTCCACAATCTGCACATCGCCGGAATATTTCAGCTTCAAACACGCCGCCAGTTTGTCAAACGCAACAGCTGACTTTTTGCTGTCCAGCCAGTCATCATTGTCAAGCAAAAGCTCCTGATGATAACCGCCGCCTTTCAAAGCATGCAAAAAATAAGTCTGCGATGCCAAAACCCGCTTAGCCAGACGTTGATATCTGCCGCTGTTTTTCGATTCCCGAAAAGAAGCGACATAATTATAACATCCGGCCTCCGCATCACTAACCACCAAAAAATCTTCAATATAATCAGGTTTACCCTTTTTGGTTCCCAGATCATAAAAATAAAGATTCCATTCCTGTGGTTTCTGCAGCTGAAACAATGCACCGTCAGGCAAAGCATTTCTTGTCCCGAAAGCATTGATATTATGCGTTTCGCAAAACTTTTTTACTTTTTCTTCAAAAGGCTCGCGCCGGCTGACCGGTGAAGAATAAGCCTGACTGGAAGCATTTGAACAACTGTAATGCAAATTTGCTGTAATAGGTGCGCCTTGCTGTGCCATAATACTAAAAAAATTATATTGTTTAACTTAATAATATCAAAACAAACCTTTTATATCATATTTTCAAAATTTTGTCAACAATAAAGACAAAAAAAAGAGCTGCCTTTCCGACAACTCTTTTCTTTTTTTGGTCAGTCAACACGTTCAAAGACCAACGGCTTCTCTTGTTTTTTGCGCAAATAAATCAACCCTGTCTGCACAAAATCCCGATTTTCCGGTTTGCAAACCAGCTTATCCCAGCTCTGAATCTGGATCATACCATTATTCAAATCACAAATCATCGCCCACCGCTGATGTTTCTGCATACCAACACACCAGGCCAAAGGAATAACTTTGCCGCCATCTGGCATAACTCTGCCACAAGACATTCCGGCTTCAGGCAAATCATCATAATATGCAGCCAAAAGACTAAAAGCCTTTTTGACACTCTCAGCATTCAGCCACCCCTCATGTTTAAGCAGCAAAACCGGTTGATAATCACCATCCACAATCCGGACCAGATACGTCTCGGCATAAACCAAACGATTCGCCCTCCTCTGAAAAGCATTGCAAACCCACCGGGACGACAAACCGACAAAATATGGCTTTACCGGAGCTTCGGAAAAACGAACAGCCTCCACCCCCTCAAAAAAGATTGGCAACTCTTCATCTCCGCCAATAATCGTAATCCTTTCCCGCCAGTGAGCCCCAACTGCAACTTGTATGATCTCTCCGTCCTGAATATGCTCAAAAGCACAATAACGGGAAAAAGCCCTACTCATAAACAATTCAACTCTGTCTGCCGGAGAAAGAAAAATCTCCGCCTTCTCACGACGCATTTTGTGTAATGCCATAAACGAAGTACTGACACATTTCAAATGTCTGTGCGCCAAACTTAGCGCAACTTCTTGTCCAGCCATAATTATATATGTATTAATTAAACAAAAAAATAAAATATCTTTTCTTGTATAACTACATTTCGTCCTTTTGTCAATAATTATTCTACAATTAACCACCGGAACACTCCGCCGTCCCTGTCATCAACCCGCGGGGCTCCCCGCCACCAGCTTGCGCGCCTCTTTTGCCCCAAACCCTCAACCTCTAACCGACCGGGTCAAGCTGCGCCAGCTTGCCTTAATTCCGTTAAGGGAAGGACAGGAAGGGTTTATAAAAATCATCTGAATTGTCATTGCGAGAAGACCGACAGGTCGACGCGGCAATCCATAATAAAAATAAATTAGCTATGTCATCCTCGGACGAGCACAGCGAGATCCGGGGATCCAGGTCAAACAAA
>CALXTH010000154.1 GCA_944391365.1 uncultured Alphaproteobacteria bacterium
AAAAATCATTCTGCAATAAATATGGTTTTACTTTGACTTGCACAGGAACCGGCTACGCCGGTGGCGCAGGCTCTGCCTGCGGTGGAAAATACACTTTTTGCACATGTTCAAGCGGATATGAATGGAAAGACGGGAGTTGCCAAAAGAAAGAAGTTCTTGATGGAGCGCAGGGTGATTTGTATTATTGCAAAGGGACTGTGGTGGCAGTTAAGGCACCTGAGATGGATTTTTATGTGGCAATGAGAGATTTGGGAATTATGTTCGGAAGTGACGCAAGAAATAGTTGTCAAGATTATGACTTTTGTAATAATATAAAAGGTTCTTTACCATCCTCAAAGCAGTTATCTGTAATGTATAACCATAAATCATCGCTTAATAACTTATTTGCAGAAAATGGAGGAATAAAATTTAGAGAGGATGAAGAATATTGGTCTTCTACCTGTATTAGTGGTGGTGATTGTTATTATATGTCTATGTCAAGCGGAAGTTTATCACACTATTATGGTCATCCTGGTATTTATCGTCACAATGTTCGGCCGGTGCTTATGCCATAAAAAAGAAGGAGCCCGGTTTTATTGGCCGGGCTCCTCAAGTTAATCCAATACTTTAATTAAGCGGATTTTTTCGTTGTTTTCTTTGCAGATTTTTTCTCTTCTTTTTGAGGCTCATCTGCTGTTTTCGCTTCGGTTTTTGCTTCTGCCTTAGCGGCTTTTTTGGCTGTTTTTTTTGCCGGTTTGACTTCATCATCAAAATTATAAAGCTCTTCGACTGAAATAATCTTTTCAGCTACTTTGGCTTTAGAGATAATGTGGTCAATGATTTTTTCTTCAAAAATCGGAGCTTTCAGCGCTTCAACCGCATCTTTGTTTTTCAGGTAGTAGTCAAAAACGGCTTTTTCCTGTCCCGGATATCTTCTGGCTTCATTCATGATTGCCTTATTGATATCATCCGGTTCAATGCCGATTTTGGCTTCTTTGCCGATTTCAGACAGGACAAGGCCGAGTTTTACTCTGCGAACCGCAATATTTTTGTAATCAGCCAGAAGTTCTTCTTCGCTCTTGGCTTTTTCACTTTCATCAAGCTGATTATATTTTTTGGCCTGTTCATACTGAGAGACAATTCCCTTGTATTCAGCATCAACTAACCCCTGAGGAACATCAAGTTGATATTCGTTATCCAAAGCGTCAAGCAACTGACGTTTCAATTTCATACGGGAGGCTGTTTCATAATCACCTTTGATCCGGTCGGCAATTTTTGTTTTCAGTTCGTCAAGGCTCTTTTCGCCCAGAGACTTGGCAAATTCATCATCAATTGCAACTTCTTTGTTTTCACGAAGTTCTTTAATTTCAACTGCGAAAACAGAATCTTTTCCGGCAAGGTCTTTGGCATGATAATTTTCAGGAAATTTAACCTTGACATCAACTTTATCACCGGCTTTTTTGCCTTCCAGCTGTTCTTCAAACCCCGGAATGAAAGAGCCCGAGCCAAGTTCCAAAGGATAATTGTTTCCTTTTCCGCCTTTGAACTCAACTCCGTCAACAGACCCGACGAAGTCAATGACAACCGTGTCTCCTTTTTGGGAAGCTCTGTCTTTTTCGACTTTCTGGGTTTCGCGGCGGGATTTGGCCAGATATCCAAGTGCTTTTTCAACTTCTTCCGCCGGAACTTCAGCCATTTGTTTTTCCAGAGAAAGTTTGCTGAGATCACCGAGTTTGATTTCAGGCAAGAGCTCAACACTCATTTCAAATTCAATATCTTTACCTTCTCCGAAAGATGTGATTTTGACGTTCGGCATCATTGCCGGGCGGAGTTTTTTCTCGCTGATAACGTCATTTGTTGCCTGTTGAACCATATCATCAAGAACTTCACCCATAATTGAAGCCTGATATTTTTGTTTCAACATGGATTTCGGGGCTTTTCCCGGGCGGAAACCCGGTAATTTGACATTTTTTGCCACCCGATTCAGTTTGACATCAACACTTTTGGCGACATCCTGAGCCGGAATCGATATTTTATATTCTTTTTTTAAGCCTTCAGATTTTAACTCTGTAATATTCATTTTCTTTTACCTTAAGTTTATTTAAGCCGCCCTGCTCCGCAGAACAGGATGGTGCAGGCGGAGAGACTCGAACTCTCACAGCTTCCGCCACCAGATCCTAAGTCTGGCGTGTCTACCAGTTTCACCACGCCTGCAGGGTTAATTTTGTTTGAATACTACATATTTTTTTGAATAAATCAAGTAAAATTAACAGGGCAATTAAAATTATTGTAATATAAATGAATATTTATTAGTATGTTTTCAAGATTATATTTTACTCAGTTTAAGGAGAATATCGTGTTGTCGGGAAAATCTGTTAAAAATACGGTTTTGGGCGCGATGCTCGCCGGGCTTTTGTGTTCCTGTGCACTTTCCGAGCAGGGACAAAAGCCCGAAACTCCGAACCACAGCTGGTTTAAGGGTGAAAATTACGGGACGGAAGGCGCCAATGATGCCGAGTTGGCGACGGTTGCCTATTCCCAGGGAAAATTTGAAGATGCCGAAAACCATGTTATTCAGGCTTTGCGCCTTAATCCACGTCAGCCGCAGGCTTTGATGGTCGGTGCTCTTATTTATGAACAGACAGGACGGCTTAATCGTGCCCGGCAATATTATGAAGACCTGATTATTGTCGGCGGTGAGGAAACTTCCATTCTCGGTACGGATGATGCCAAACCGGCCAGCATGGCTGAAATCGCCCGAAAAAGACTGCGCCGCCTCAATATGATGCAGAGCGAATTTATGATTGAAGACAAAGACGGTGCCATGACTTTTAATATTTCGCAGGAAGCCGCCGCCCGGCAGGGAAAATCCGCCATGGAGGAAGCGCTGTTTGTCCGTCAGCAAAAGCTGATTGCCGAGAACAAGGCCTCTACGGACGCCGATGTCAAAGCGGTGGAAGTCTTGTTTACCGAGGGTGAAAAAAATATTATTTCCCGCTTTTTGATTCTCAATGAACTGGCGGAAAAAGACATGATTACCAAGCAGGAATTTTTGGCCGGACGTTCTGCCAACATCGGCGGTCTGCTGCCCCTCACCCATAAAGCGCCGGCTTTTGGCGTTGACAAACCGGTTCCCTCGCCCGACCTGATTATTGAACGAATCAATTCCTTGCGGGATGCTGTTGAAGCCCGGGCAATTACACCGCAGGAGTTTTCTGCCGAGCGCGATGTTATTATTGAGGCGATTTTGCCGCCTGATCCCCGGTTCAGAATGCAAAATAAGGCGCCGTCCAAAGATATTCTTTCTGCAGCAAAAGATATTCGCAAGCTTGAAGTCATTGAAGAACTCGGATTGATTACCAATAAAGAAAAAGCTGCGGAAAAAAAGGCCATTGAGAAAAGTCTCGGACTGAGTCGCGCCGAAAAAGCAGCTCCGAAAGCAAAAAAGCCTGTACAGACGCAAGCTCCGGCGGCGGCTCCGACCCCTGCTCCGGAAACAAAAGTTCAACAGCCAGAAAAAGAAAACAAGACTGAAGAGACGGCTGCGCCGGCTTTATTGGTTCCGGCGGCAACGCCTCCGGCACAACAGCCGGTTTCTTCTCCGTCCGGGGCAACACAGGAGGAAATTCAGGTTTTGATTCCTGAGGTTACCAGTCCGTTTTAATTTTCTCAATTTATCTGAATTCTGTAAAATCCTGCTTTTCAGCAGGATTTTTTTTGCTATTTTTTGGT
>CALXTH010000155.1 GCA_944391365.1 uncultured Alphaproteobacteria bacterium
TTGTCAGGTTGAAAATCTGAAGTTCGTGATTATTTAAATTTTGCATTGCAAATTGTTGTTCATTATGCTAAAATATTTTTCAGCTGGTGAGAGGCTCACCAGCCAGGGCGTGACAACCCTTTCAAACACAGTCGTTTAGGCATAATGACTTAAAAAAATGCCAGTACCTTTCCCTTGTGGGGTTGGATGCTGGCTGAATAAGCTCACGTTCCCTGCAAGGGAATATCGGCTCCATGCCGAAAAGTGAGGAACAAGTCAGGCCATAAGTGTTTGTATGGTTGTCAACATCCGGTGCGCCCGCCTTTATTTATAAAGGTGGGCTTCTTTTCAACCTTAAAGAGAATGGATGTGTGACATGAATAATTTTAAATTTTTACTTATCGGGACGAGTTTGTCCTTTATTCCTTTAACCGTGAATGCTCAATGTGTGGCAACACAGGACTGTGAAACTTTGGGTTATACCGAAACAACTTGCAATGGCGGCAAAGGCGTCAAATGCCCGTTCGGCAACAAGTGGGCGTGTTTACCAACAGAAGCTGAAATTTGCAAGAAAAACGGTTTTATCGAATCCTGTACCGGTGCCGGGCAATCCGGCTCAGGAAAATCCTGTGGCGGATTCTATGCCGAATGTTCTTGTGCTTCGACTTATCAATATTCTTGCACAGGCACCGGCTATGCCGGTGGCGCAGGCTCCGCCTGCGGTGGCAACTATGCTCAATGTACCTGTGCCAGCGGTTATGAGTGGAAAGACGGAAGTTGTCAGAAAGAGGTTTTGAATGGGGCTCATGGGAATTTGTATTATTGCAATGGTAAAGTTGTCGGGGTTAAAACGAATGATATGAATTTCTATGTTGCAATGAGTAGTTTAGGTAAAATGAATTGGTATGATGCTGATAGTGATTGTCGAAATTATAGTTTCTGCGGTAATTTGAAAGGAGCTTTACCGACCAAAGACCAACTTCTTACTGTGTACAAGAATAAATCTTCGTTAGAAACTTTATCACGATCTAATGGTGGCCTTGCCTTCTCAATAGATGACTGGTATTGGTCATCTACCCTTAACCGTTACAATGATGCTATAAGTTACTATGTCGTTGTAGATTTGTTGGATGGTTATGTATATGAAAATCGTGGTAATCCTCAAAATATTTATTACGTTCGGCCGGTGTTGGTGAATTATTAGCTTTTTATTAAAACCCCGGAGGGCATAGTGATTTCCTCCGGGGTTATCAAAAGAACAAAGATCCGGGCAACAAATTTTGTTCAGAGCATCAGGCATAGGCATAAGCGCCGTAAGCGGCCGCACCGGCGCGATAACTTGTTCCCTGAGCTGATTTGTCGATATATTCTATAAATTCTTCTTTAAACTGCTGGACATCTCCATACGCCATATCCCGGACATAGCAGTTAATCACCATATAAAGATGTTCTTTGACGCCAACGGTCATTGTTGAAAGAATATTCAGTTTTTTCTGCATTATTTTGACATATCCGCTGTCTGTATTATGCTGCAGGGAGTGCATTCCCTGAAGACGGCGGCGAATATTGTTAATTGTTTTGGCATTGCGCTCTATTTGCAGCCGGGCCAGGACATCATAGTAATTAATCAGGCTTTCGCTGTCCGTTATTCCGTTAATGACCCGGTGTATTTCTTCCGAAGGATTATCTTTTCTGATTGTTTTTAACAAGAACTCAAACAGTGACGGCTTGCTCCCCTTTGCAAGCTCCAAGTCCTCAACAAATGCCTCACCCAGCGTTTGATATCTTACCTCTACCATTGCCGGTCTCCCTTCCTTATTGTCGTCATAATTATATTTATATCTTTAGTTATATGTATAGTATAGCATAAAAAAGCATATAACTCAACATGTTTTTTTAGAGAGGCAAAAAATATTTTCAGATCAAGGGGATACGGCTATCGGGACACCGGCCAGGGTATAGTCCGAACGTTTTAATTCCGTTTCAATACTCCGACGGTTCGGGCGGACGCTTATAACATCAGGCAGCGGAGCCCGGTACATTTCGACAAGAGAGAACATTGCGGCCAATTGTCCGCCTTTGACATATTCCGGCAGTGCTCTCAGCTGTTCTTTGTTATAGATGCCCTGTTTATAGTCCAAAACGGTCGCGACCGCCGCGGGCGACATTTTTGATACCCGGTAAGCTTTGATAATCCGATCGCAGGTATAAGCCCATTCATTAAGACGGAAACCTTCCGTGCCGATAAGCGTAACAAATTCATTCTCAAGCCCAAGCAGGCGTATTCTTTGCGCCAGGCGGCGGCAGGGATTGACCAAATCTTTGAGGGTGTTTAACGGCAGAGCTTTCCCCTGCTCCGCTTCATAGGCATTAATCAGTATGCCTGCCCGGGTGAGTTCGGTCAGGCGACCTTCTTTTGCGGCAAAATCCCTGACTTTTGGCAGTGTTGAGACAAAGGCTTTAACATCCGCGGTTGTCAGCGGCGTGTCAGGCGTAATTTCCAGAGTTCGCTGCCGCTGGTGAAAAGGTTGTTTGTCTTCGGCTGAAGGATAAAAGCTTTCTGGCGGCACCAAACGGCGCAGCATTGCATAAAAACCGGGATTGTATTTAAGTTTTGGGTAAGTGGTTTCCTGCGGTATCCGTTCCGTTGCCGGAGGAACGTAATCAGGCCAGATTTCCGGCATTAATAAATAATACAGGTATGGGGAAAGAAATTCCAGATTTTTGATATTTTTGAGCTGGGGGGCAATTCGTTCCGGAAACTTGTTTTTGGTTTCCTTTATTCCGGGAAGATTCAAAATTTTCGGAGACATTCCCGAAACGGTATGCAAATAAGGGCCAATATAGGGATAGGTTTCCGGCGGCAAGGCCTCAACCATGGCCAGAAGCATCTCTTCGCCCTCGGGTTTCAGCCGCTTATCTGATGTTCCGTAAGTCAAAATCGTCCGGGCAAAAATATCATCAAACTTGTGACCAATATTCCAGGAAAAATCATAGCGGCGGTCATAGATGCTGT
>CALXTH010000156.1 GCA_944391365.1 uncultured Alphaproteobacteria bacterium
GATTATGGCGGATATCAGCAATGCGGTTAAACAGGACGCGGCTCAGATCGGTGTCAGTGTGGCTGATGTCAGAATCCGCCGGGCTGATCTGCCCATTGAGGTTTTGCAGGCCATTAATGCCCGGATGAAGACCGAGCGCGAACGCGACGCCAAAGAATTTCGCGCACAGGGGCAGCAACAGGCTCAGCAAATTCGCGCCAAGGCGGATAAAGAGCGGACAATCATTTTGGCCGAGGCGGAAAAACAATCTCAGATTATCCGGGGCAACGGCGACAAACAGGCTATTGCCATTTGGAACAACGCCGCTAATCAGGATCCGCGTTTTTATGAATTTTACCGCTCGCTGGAGGCTTATCGCAATGCTTTAGCCAATGGGGATACGGCTTTGATTCTGGCGCCGGATTCCGACTTTTTCAAATATTTTCGTCAGGCTCCGAGGCGCTAAGCCATGAAAAGCTGGCTTTTTGGCGGCATATTGTTTGCTCTGGGAATGACCGCACCGCTGTCGGCGTCTGAAGCTTCGGCACTGGCGGCGGTTATGCCTTCTTTTGCCGATCTGGTTGAGGAATTGATGCCTTCGGTTGTCAATATTTCAACAACGACAAAACCGGCTTCCGAAGATTTGGATGAAGCTGGAAATATTACTGACAGCGCCAGTTCCGAATTTCGTCGTTATTTTGAAAACGGAAAAAAACAAGAGGCATTGGGTTCAGGCTTTATTATTGACAAAGAAGGCTACATTATCACCAACTATCATGTTATCAGCGATGCGGAAACAATTTCCGTCACTCTGTGGGACAACACAACGCTGGAGGCCGGTATTGTCGGCAAAGACCCCAAAACGGATATTGCGTTGATTAAAATAAATACGGATAAAGTTCTGGTTCCGGCAAAGCTTGGCGACTCTGACAAGGTCAGGGTCGGGGACTGGATTTTGGCTATCGGCAACCCGTTCGGGCTTGGCGGCAGTGTGACATCCGGCATTATTTCCGCCAAAGCGCGCGATATTGAAAGCGGGCAGTATGACAGTTTTATTCAGACGGATGCCTCCATCAATCAGGGTAGTTCCGGCGGCCCCATGTTTAATATGTCCGGGGAAGTTATCGGCATTAACAGCGTTATTTTTTCAACCAACGGGGCCAGTATGGGGATTGGTTTTGCCATTCCGATTAATCTGGCAGATTGGGTTATTGACCAGCTCAAAAAAAACGGTGAAATCAGACGCGGTTGGATCGGGATTAAAATCCGTCCGAATGACGAGGCAACAGCGCTCGGGCTTGGTCTGGAAACAACCAAAGGGGTTGTCGTTTCAGATGTGACGGTCGGCGCCCCGGCACAAAAAGCCGGTCTGGCGGCGGGTGACGTGATTTTGAAATTCGGAAATGATGAAATTTCGGATCCGCGGATGTTTTCCCGGCTGGTGGCAGAAACCCCCATCGGTTCTCAAGTGGAAATAACCGTCATTAAAGACGGAAAAGAACAGACTCTTTCGCTTGAGATTGAAGAACTGACCGAGGAGATTCCCGCAGCGCCGGTTGCGCAGATTGAACAAATCAGCGAAAATGTTTATCAGGTTAACGAGCTGGGTTTGCAGGTTGCTGCTCTTTCGCCGCAATATCGGGAAAAGTTTAAGATTTCTCCGGCCGTCAGGGGAATGGTGGTTACGGAAGTTCTTTCCGGTTCAGACGCCGAAAGCAAAGGGGTGAAAGCCGGGTATGTTATTGTCAAGGCTGACAAAAAAGACGTGTTTGACATTGACAGCTTAAAAAATTATATTAATGAGGCCAAACTGGAGAATAATCGCCCTATTCTTTTGCTCTTGCAGGATGGAGAGGCGGTTCGGTTTGCGGCATTGAAACTCAGAAACGGAAATTAAACCATGACTCAGGTCGATTTTTATCATTTGCAAAAGCAGACATTGGAAAATGTCCTGCCCAAGTTGTTGGAAAAGGCTTATGCCACCGGCAAACGTATCAAGGTCAAAATCGGCAATGAGGAACGTGTCGAATTTATCAATTCGACTTTATGGTCGTACAGTGAGGCGTCTTTTTTGCCGCATGGTTCAAAGAAAGACGGTTTTGCCGAAGATCAGCCGATTTGGCTTTCTGCCGGTGATGATAATCCCAACGGGGCTGTTTTTTTGTTTTTGGTTGATGGGGCTGCCGTCTCTTTGGATATGCTGGCAACTTATGAGCGGGTATTTAATATATTTGACGGCAATTCAGAGGCCGCCCTCTCGCAGGCTCGGGCTTTTTGGAAAGAGCTTAAGGCCGGTGAACATATCGTAAATTATTGGCAGCAGGACAGCACCGGAAAATGGAACAAAAAAGCCTGAACGACCTCAAGCTGGCGGCGGGGAGCCCCCGCGGGCGAAAGTTAGCTGTTGCAAGCTGGCGCAGCTTGACCCGATCGGCGACCTGAGGCAGGTCGATCCCATCGGTTTGCTGTGGGTTGATAGGGGTAAAGGAGGCGCGATGCTTAGATTGTTCGGACTGAGAGAGAAGATGAAGGCTCGGTGTGTACCGAGCCTTGTTTGATGTTTTACCATGAGATGAGCACCGGGCGAACATAATAGGAGTAGTCCAGATCTGCGCGCCACTGATGACTAAAGCCGCTAGACATATCTACAATATAAGTAAGATTACCATAGAGCTCTGCCGACCAATATCTATCTTCTGTCAATTTTTTGCCTCCATTCATCGAAAGTAGATTGTTAAGTGATGATTTATTATTGTACATTGTAAGAAGCCGCTCTTTGTTAGGCCATACCCCCTCCAAATTTTTACAGAAACTGTAATTTACATCACTAGCATCATACCACTCCATTTTACCAATATCATTCATGGCAACATAGAAATTCATCTCCGGAGTTTTAACCCCGACAACCTTACCATTACAGTAATACAAATCTCCCTGTGCACCATTTAAAACTTTTTGCTTACAAGCACCATCTTTCCATTCATACTCGGCAGCACATTTACATTGAGTATATTTGCCACCGCAGGCGGAGCCTGCGCCTCCGGCGTAGCCGGTGCCGGAACAGGTGTATGGATAAGAAGACGAACAAGAACATTCGGCATATAACCCACCACAGGATTTTCCCGAGCCTGATTGTCCTGTACCTGTACAGGATTCAGTAAAACCGTTTTTCTTGCAAATTTCGACCTCAGTCGGCAAACACGCCCACTTATTCCCAAATGGACATTTGACGCCTTTCCCGCCGTTGCAGGAGGTTTCGGTATAACCTAAAGTCGCACAATCCTGCGTGGCAACACACTGAGCTAAAGATAAAGTTGGTAAAAAGGACAGACTTGTCCCGATAAGTAAAAATAATTTCATATTGCTCATAGCACACACCTTTTCTTTTTTGTTGTTAAAAAGAACGCTTACCTCTTCCCAAAGAAGAGGCAAGCGGGCGTTTGCAGACTGAGCTAGAGATCAGCCCCAGCTTATTTGGCGGAGCCTTATTCGCTGGCACCCGCAGTCAAGTTAATGTGCGAATACCAGCATATTTATTTTCAAGTCGTCATGCTAAAACGACTCTCTAGCAAAGGGCTGCAAAACCC
>CALXTH010000157.1 GCA_944391365.1 uncultured Alphaproteobacteria bacterium
TGTCGATACCACCGGCGCCGGAGACCTTTATGCCGCCGGTTTTCTCTACGGATTACTGAACGACCGCAGCATCGGCACCTGTGCCATGATTGGCAGCATTGCCGCCGCCGAAATTATCAGCCATTACGGCGCTCGTCCTGAGGTTTCGCTCCGGGGATATGTCCGCAACAACCTGATAAAATACGGCAAAACCCTTTAAGACAGCACGTTTCAAAAACAAAAAAGGCTTTGTTCTTTTCGGAACAAGCCTTTTTTAATACAACTCAGACTAATAAATGCCGCTGATCAGTCTTATCCTCCGTCTCAATCACCGAGCCCAAGATGAAATCAATCATTCTCGGCAAGAACAAAGATAAAACCACGGCACTGACATACCCTTCAAATTCTTTGAATATATGCTGATTAAACAAGACCAGCATAAAACCGGCGGCGCCTACTGACAGATAAGCAATCAGCTTAACAACAGATAATAACCCGTTTTTGCCGAACCTTACTTCCAAAACATATTGCAATACTTGCAACAATATGCCCGCAATTAAAATAATAAAAAAAACAGCCATGATTATAAAATTTAATAGTTTGCAAAATGATATTGATTTATGACTATCTTCCTACCACTAAAACCTTAAAAAAACCTTTACCTCCCCCCATATCCAAAATAAAAAAGGGGAAGAACAATCTCCCCCTTTCAAAATTCGAGCTGCCGCCTTTACCGCTGTTCAAACATATCTTTGCCAACACCGCAAACCGGACAAACATAATCATCCGGCAGTTCCTCAAAAGGAACATCCCCGTCATAAACATATTCGCAAACAGTGCAAACCCATTTTTTCTCTGTATTTTCTGCCATTTCTTTCTCCTTTTCTTTTTGTTGTTTATAGTCATTAAAACTCTTAATCACATCATTTTTAAAATAATCACGATAATTATTATAAGTCAACGGTTCCCCACAGTCCGTATTCCGGCTGTCAATAACTTCCGCCAAAAACAGCGTATTGCTGTCATAAACAATCCTCTGCAAAACTTTTGCCCTGATTTCCGCCAGATTCTGCTTCAAATACGGCAACCCGTCTTTCAATTCATAATCAACATTATCCCACTTGTTCACATTCCGGCTACTCTGAAAACCAAAATTTGCCACCACGAAAGGCGCCACATTTTTGCACAAAACCGACAAAGAAAACACCCCGCTTTGCTCAATCACCGACTTGGTATAACTGTTGTTGTGACACGACAAAGCAATCACCAGCGGCTTGTTGGCCACCTGCATCACGGCATCAACCACACTCCCGCACAACCGGCCGCCTTTCTCCGCGGCTCCCAGCACATAAAGCCCGTGCGTCAACTTAAACAAAGCGGATTCGTCCATTTCCCTCTCCTCTGAAAAAAAACTTTAATAATGCGGCGGCGGCACTTCTTCGCTCAAAGGTTTCACCACCTCTTGGTTCAGACTATCAAACAAATATTTATTCTGTCTTAACAATTGGTCGATTCGTTTCCCCTGTTCAACCACAACCTGATTAAGCTCATCATTTGTCTTTTCCAGACATGCAATTGCCGATTCGATAGTTATCAGCCGCTGCTCCAATTCTTCTTTATTCATAAAAAAATCCTGCTATAATGAATACCTGAACTTAATATAATGCCAAAAAAGAGACTTGACAACAACAGATGTCCGACGAACTTGAAATAAATGCCGAATTTGAAAAAGCATTAAAAATTATCAATGACACCAATCACCACTTGTTCATCACCGGCAAAGCGGGCACCGGAAAATCAACCCTGCTGGACTACTGCTACAAACACTGCCCCAAAGACCTGGTCATCATCGCACCGACCGGCGTCGCTGCTTTGAATGTCAAAGGACAAACCATCCACCGTTTTTTCAATTTTCCGATTAACGTCACTGTCGAAAAAATCAAAAATCTTGAAGTCAAACCGCGCAGCCTCGGTATTTTCCGCAATCTGGACACGATTTTTATTGATGAAGTCTCCATGCTCCGGGCTGACCTGCTTGACTGCATTGATGCTTTTTTACAAATTTACGGCCCCCGGCCCGATACAACTTTCGGCGGTGTGCAAATGGTCTTTGTCGGCGACATGTACCAGCTGCCGCCGGTTGTCAACAATGATGAAATGGAACTTTTCGCAAAAAAATATCGCTCACCTTATTTTTTTGACGCCGACGTCTTCAACGGACTAAAACTTGAAATCGTCGAACTCCGGCAAATCTACCGCCAGAAAGATGAACATTTTATTGAGCTGCTAAACCGGATTCGCGACAACATCGCCACCACTCAGGATTTAACCGAACTCAACACCCGGACGGGAGCCCCCCGCAAAGAAGGCGAATTTTATATTCACCTGACCCCGACCAATCGCCAGGCTGACGCCATCAACGAGGCCAAACTGAATGAACTCGCTTCGCCTCTGCATATTGCCAAAGCCGACGTTGAAGGCGTCTTCACCCGGGACTATTACCCCACGGCAGAAGAACTGAGTTTCAAACAAGGCGCCCAGATCATGTTCCTGAACAACGACATGAAAAACCGCTGGGTCAACGGCTCCGTCGGCCACATTGAAGACATCACGGAAGACAGTGCCGGCAAACCGGTAGTCAAAGTCCGCCTGCACGATTCGCATAAACTGGTACGCGTTCTACCCTATACCTGGGAAATCTTCCGTTATAAAAAAGACGGCGATCACATTTCTTCAGAATCTGTCGGCTCGTTCACACAGTTTCCCTTCCGCCTGGCCTGGGCTATTACCATCCACAAAAGCCAGGGAAAAACTTTTCAAAATGTTGAAATTGATTTCGGGCGCGGAGCTTTTTTTTTTTTTTTTGTTTATGACGCACTCAGCCGCTGTAACACTCTGGATGGCATCAGCCTGACCCGGCCGCCTCGTTGCGAAGACATTTTGACCGACTACCGTATTTTTGAATTTCTCAACCAATGCCGCCCGCTCGATGAACAACTGCCGCTGTCGGCATACAACAAAAAACAAATACTTTCCGCAGCCATCTCCCGCCGCCAAAAACTTGAAACCCTCTATCAAAAAATTGACGGCACCCGTTCCCGGCGGATAATCATCCCCCTGGCCGTCAAAGGCGAAAATCTGCTTGCATTCTGCACCGAACGGGGCGAACAACGCAGCTTCAACATTGAACGGCTGCTGGTTCTCCGCCCCGCCTCATAAGCGCTTAATCTTTCAGGATCAGTCTGACTTTTCCACCTCCGGCCTCAAAATCAGCTTCTCCGCCGACCGGAAAAGTCATCAGCGGCGTACTATGACCGAAATCCGCATTGGCAATCACCGGCAGACGGCGAAGCGGCTCAATCGCATTCACCATATACATCAACTGATCGCGGCTGACTTTTGACCCTTTCTGAAACCGCCCGATAACAATTCCTGTCACATTGCCAAAATCCGACTGATAACTGAGTGCCGTCAGATTCCGCATAAAATCACAAATATCCGAGTCCGCCGTATCTTCAACAAACAAAACCGTATTTTTCTCAAAAGCCGGCCGATAAGCCGTCCCGAGCAACAAATTGAACGTACCGAGATTTCCGCCGATAATCGTTCCCCGAGCCTTCCCTTCGTTCAAAATCCAATAACTGTCATTTTTAATAAATTCCCGCTTATCCTGATCCAAAAACCACAAATCATCACTCCACGCTTCCGAAGCCGGAACATCATGCGTCCCTGTCTCCATCAACATCTCGGACATCCGTGCCAAAGTATAGTCACAACCTTTAAGCATGCCGACAGAACTGAAATGCGGCCCGGAATAAGTCACCAGCCCGGTTTTGGCATAAATCGCATCCAACAAAGCCGTCACATCGGAAAAACCGCACAAAATTTTCGGATTCGCCCTGATAAGCTCATAATCCAGATAAGGCAAAAGCTGATTACAATTAAACCCGCCGATAATTGTAAATATCCCCTTTACCGATGTATCACCAAAAGCCTGCATAAGATCAGCCGCCCGCTTTTCTGCCGTCGTTGTCAGCAGCATATCAAAATTTTCTTCCGTCGCATTGTCGGCAAACACAACCCTCAAGCCCAAAGCCTCAAAACGCTCCTGCGCCAAAGCCCGGACATCCGGCCCGATCAGCTTCACCCCGCGCGACGGTGCCACAATCATCACTTTGTCACCTTTTTTCAACTTTTGAGGAACAATTCTCTGCATTTCGCCATCTCCTTTTTTCAACAAATAAAAAAACACTTTTTTATACATACCCTGTTTTTCAAAAAAAACCAAGACAGATTCATATTTTCTTCATCCTTTTTAATGATAATCAGACACAAAGAAATCATTTTTCACAGGATAAACATGAACTTAAACCTGCTGTTGCTCATCTGCGGCGTTCTGCTGCTGTTTTGTGTCTTTGCCAACCGCATTTCCGACCGGTTCGGCATCCCCGCATTGTTGCTTTTTCTGGGGCTTGGCATGCTGGCCGGCAATGAAGGCGTTGGCAAAATCCAGTTTTATGACGCCAAACTCTCCAACCACATCGGAACCGTCGCCCTGATTTTCATTCTGTTTTCCGGCGGACTGGAAACCCGCTGGAACGACATCAAACCCGTTCTCATCAGAGGCACAATTCTCTCCACTCTTGGCGTTATCATCACGGCCGTTGCCTTGTTCATCTGTTCATATTACCTCCTCCACATGAATTTTGAGGTTTCCGTTCTCCTGAGCGCCATCGTCTCCTCCACCGACGCTCCTGCGGTTTTCAGCATTATGCGTTCCCAAAAATACGACCTGAAATCAGATCTTAAACCAATTCTCGAATTTGAATCCGGCAGCAACGACCCAATGGCCGTTTTGCTGTCAACTGGCGCCCTGAGCCTGCTGAGCGCCCCCGAGTTCAATACGGTCAGCATTATCATTGATTTCGTTTTACAAATGACTTTGGGAGTTGCGTTCGGACTGGCCATCGGCAAAGCCGCAGTTTATACCCTGCTGAAAATAAAACTCAGCTACATGGGACTATACCCCGTCTTTGGCGTCGGCATGGCACTGCTCACTTTCGGGCTGACTCAAAGCCTGCATGGCAACGGATACCTGGCCGTTTACATCTGCGGCATTATCATCGGCAATGATGTCTTTTTATACCGCCGCCACCTGATTCGTTTTCACGATTCTCTGGCCTGGATTATGCAAATCGGCATGTTCCTGATCTTGGGGCTGCTGGTTAATCCGTCAGAACTCTGGAATGTATTTTTTATCAGTCTGGGTTGCTCCATCTGCCTGATTTTCATTGCCCGCCCCTGCGCCGTATTTTTGTGCCTGTACGGCAGCAAATACACTTTTCACGAAAAAATCTTCATCAGCTGGGCAGGCCTCAAAGGCGCCGTCCCGATTATTCTGGCCACCTATCCGCTGATGATAAACTTCCCGAACTCGCAGTTTTTGTTTAATACCATTTTCTTTCTGGTAATCATCTCTGTTCTGTTTCAGGGAAAATCCCTCAACTTCATGGCCAAACACCTGCGCCTCTATAAAAGGTAACAAACAATGAACAACACATTTCCCAAACTCCAAAGTTTCAAAAACGTTTTCCTGCAAAGCTTCAATCTCTGCATTTTTGTCAGCATGGTCCTGCTGGCCTTTCATCACAAAATTCCCTGGTACAACATCACCGGCGTCCCCGAAATCTGGCAATATTACCTGCTGATCCCGCTGACCAACAGCCTGATGACCGGCATCGTTTGTGTCATTCTTTACCGTTTCTTTGCCAACCGCCGCTACACGGCTTATTCTTTCCGGCGCTCCAACATCGGCGCACTTTTCATCACCGGCTGTATTGCCGGCGTTGTCAGCATTTATATCGCCCTGAATGCTTTCTCCACCTACCTCGTCAGCACATTAATTATTTACGCCGCCTATAATAACATCAAAAATTTCATCAGCCGGCTCTCGGCACTTCTTGAACCGAACAAAAACGCCACCCCCTCAGACCTGGCCGAATTCGGCACCTTTTTTATCAACCTGCTGATAACCTTCAGCGTCATCAACATCTCGCTCAATACCATCCACATCAGCCTTGGCACCGACATCGCATTCAACTTTGACAGCGGCATCCAGGGGATTCTTGACGCAATTTATTTTGGGATCATCACCATGACCACCGTCGGCTTTGGCGACATCTATCCCCACTCTTCCGCCGCCCGGGCAATCGTCAGCATCGAATGCCTCACCAGCTACCTCCTGCTTGGTATCATGATTGCCATCATCGGCCGCGGTATCGACTTCAACAAAAAATCATAAGGAAAAGGCTCCACCCGGAGCCTTTTCCTCAATAAGCCTAAAAATTCCCCTCCACAAACACCGGACGAACATAGCCGAAGTTGCCGCTGCTGCAGTTCGCATAGCCATCAGACATACCCACGAGGTAGTAGCAGCTGCCGCCGCTGTAGCTGACGGTCGACGACCAATACCAGCCTTCTGTCAATTTTGTCCCTCCATTTGTCGATAATAAGCTATTTAAAGATGATTTATTGTTGTACATTGTAAGTAACTGGTCTTTTGTCGGTAAAGTCCCTTTGAGGTTACCGCAGAACGAATAGTTTTGGCAGCTGCTATTTGCACTGCTCCAGTTCATTGTACCCAAATCTTTCATAGCGACATAGAAATTCATGCCCGGAGCCTTGACGGCCACCACGACGCCGTTACAATAATACAAGTCACCTTGTACCCCATTCAAAACCTCTTTTTTCTGACAACTCCCGTCTTTCCACTCATACCCCTCGCTACAGGTGCATTGAGTATATTTTCCACCGCAGGCAGAGCCTGCGCCACCGGCGTAGCCGGTACCTGTGCAGGAATATTGATAAGTTGACTGACACGTACATTTTTTGTATAAACCAGCACAAGATTCACCACTTCCGATTTGCCCGGTTCCGGTACAAGCCTGCTTAAATCCCT
>CALXTH010000158.1 GCA_944391365.1 uncultured Alphaproteobacteria bacterium
AAGAGCCGGAGCTTTGTTCTTTAAAGCTGCCGTACGAATGTTGTTCCAGGTGCGGATCAGATAATTGTAATCTCTGACAATATCCGCTTTGGTTTTATCTTCGCCGGCGGTACGGACAATCATTGACATATCCATTGTCAGCGGCAATTCTTTAACGATATTTTTCAAACGTTTGCGGTCAGCCGCATTGGTAATCTTGCGGGAAACACCGCCACTTTTGATTCGGTTGGGCATCAAAACGCAATAACGTCCGGCCAAAGATAAATATGTTGTCAGCGCCGCCCCTTTATTGCCGCGTTCCTCTTTGACAACCTGAACCAGAAGAATTTGCCCCTCCCGGATAACATCCTGAATAGCACTGCGGTGATAAAGCTTTCTGAGTTTCATCAGCTTCCGCTGCAGCTCAAAATCCGTTTCACCGTCATCATCATCGTCATCCGGGCAGGATGAAAATTCCTCTTCACCATCATTGGACACCGTCTCCGGTTTATCCTCTTTTCCGTCTTCGGAATCTGAAGAACAAACGGCATCATCTTCCGCACAGCCGGCATCACCCGTCACGGTTTCATCTTTTTCCGACGCTTCAGACAAAACTTTTAATTCTTCTTTCTTAGCACTGAACTTTTTACGACGGAGCCTCCGACGGGATATACCCGGTGTCTTCGCAGCTTCTTCTGCTGCGGGCGAAATATCACTGCCGTCTTCTGTCGCCGGAACCGAAGGTACATCAGCCGGAACATCGGCCATAACATTATACGGAATTTCTTCCGCCGCCGGCGATACGCCGTCAGATGAAACGGTTTCTGCATTATTGGATTCGTTTTCTGCAACACTCTCCTGAGACGGGAGATCTTCTCCGCTGCAGCCTTCTTCCTCTGATAAAGCCTGCTCGGCCGCCCGGGCGTCTTCTTCGGCTTTGGCTTTAGCCTCGGCTTCGGCCATCGCTTTCAGACGTTCTTCCCGGCGCCGGGCTCTTTCTGCCCGAATTCTTTCCCTTTCGGCCTCACGCTCCCGGATAGCGGCTTTTTTTGCCTCAATAGCTTCGTCAACTTCCTTGTCGACTTCGGCAATAACCTCATCGGACAGATAATAATAGTCCGGATGAATTTCCCCAAAAGCCAAAAAACCGTGCCTGTTCCCGCCATAATCAACAAAAGCGGCTTGCAGCGACGGCTCAACGCGCATGACTTTGGCCAGATAGATATTGCCTTTTATTTGCTTTCTGCTGGTTGATTCAAACTCAACATCTTCAATCTTGTTTCCGTTGACAATAACAACCCGCGTTTCCTCAGGTTGCGTATCATCAATAAGCATTCTTTTAACCATAATAACACTCCTTGCCGGCAGGAATAAAACCTGCCATATTTATTTCTACAACACAAGGATTGCTCTTGCTGAAAGATTCGTGAATCACTTCTGAATGCGGCCCGAACGGTTTTCAGGCACATTAATAATAATCCATTCCCGCAAAGGGCCCCTGATATGACACAATGCTTTATTCTGCCCTTTGACATAAAATCCTTTCCGCTCCGCAAAGCCCCTTATTTAATTATTGCTTGCTTATGAATAAGGCTCCCGGACGAGCAAATCCTCTAAAACTTTTCCTCTTTCCGTAATATGCTGAAAATTTTTTGAACCAAACTTTCATCTGTCCCTGATTTTAAGTCTTGAAAATTTCTTCAATATCTCTATAAATATAAAGACTCAAACGACGGGCAAAACATATCCGTTGCCCCCAGCATATACGATTTGATTTAAAACTCAATAACATTTTAAAAAAGTTATATATTTTTTTATTAACACTATGGTAATAAGTATTTTGCTATACTGAAAGCAGCGAATAAAAAAAGGAAAATGGCACATTTTATAAAAAACATATTAAAAGTTTTGGGGCGCAGAACAGGAGTCTTGCTGCTCGCCTTTGCCTGTCTGTTTTCCGGAAATGCTGTTTCTGCCGCTGAAATTTCATCCATGCGCATAGGGCAGGGCGTCGGTAGTGTCCGTATCGTTTTTGATGCTGACAGTTCTTTTGAATACAAGGCATTTTTGCTGAGCTCTCCGTCACGCCTCGTCGTTGATGTTTATAATATTGATGTTGATCCGAAAATAGAAAAACAGGTCGCCAAAAACAACATTATTTCGGCGGCTCGTCTGGGCAATGTTGACGGCAAAACCAAACGCGTTGCCTTTGACCTGGCCAAGCCGGTCACAATCAAAAAGGCATTTATGCTGGCGCCGCAAAGCAACTTCGGCTGGCGCTTTGTCGTTGACTTGTCAATAGCCTCCGAGCGAAAAAAAAAAAAAAAAGTCGGAACGGCGCACGCATTCACCAGCAGCGATAATCCGAAGTCTTATGCCAAAAAGAGCTCTTCATCGGCCAACAAAAAACAAAAGAGCAATACCAAAAAAATCATCGTACTTGACCCCGGACACGGCGGCAAAGACCCCGGAGCCATCGGCTATTCCGGAGTCTATGAAAAAAATATCACGCTGGCCATGGGAAAAGAGCTCAAAACGATTCTCGAAAAAGGTGGAAAATATAAAGTTTACCTGACCCGCAGCACAGATATTTTTATCCCGTTGCGCGACCGGGTCAAAATTGCCCGCAAATATAAAGCGGATTTGTTCTTGTCCATTCACGCCGACAGTGCCAAAAACCGCAGTGCCAAAGGCTTGTCTGTTTATACGTTGTCTGAAACCGCCTCCGACAAAGAGGCCGCCGCTCTGGCCGAACGGGAAAACAAGGCTGATGTTGTGGCCGGGCTGAACCTGGTGGAACATTCCAAAGAAGTTTCGGATATTTTGATTAACCTTGCCCAGCGGGAGACCATGAACCGTTCATCCGAGTTTGCGACTTTTATGGTCAAGGAAATGAAAAATTCAGTCAAATTGGTTGATAACACCCATCGCTTTGCCGGATTCGCTGTCTTAAAAGCGCCGGATGTCCCGTCAGTACTCCTTGAAATGGGCTACTTGTCCAACCGGACGGAAGAACGCTTGTTAAAACAGCAAACCCACCGCCGCAAACTGGCAAATTCCACCAAAAAAGCCGTTGATGACTATTTTGAAAATAT
>CALXTH010000159.1 GCA_944391365.1 uncultured Alphaproteobacteria bacterium
AATGATTGCTGTCCTCCTTGAAAAATATAATTTGGATAATGAAAAAACTTTATATGTCGGAGATACCCGGGGCGACCGGGATGCCGCAGCCCAAAATGGCTGCCCCTTTGCCTTTGCCGCCTGGGGATATGAAAAAAAGAAAGAAGAGGTTATGGCTGTTTCCGACGAAATTCTTGAATAAAAAAATAACAGAAATATCTTGAATTTTAAGCAAAAATGCCTGTTTTTATAACAGGCGTTTTTTTGGTCGGGATGATGGGATTGACTTGTTCGCTATGCTCAGGCATCTTTAAAACAAAAAATCCGCCGTAAACGGCAGATTCTTTGTTTTAATGGTCGGGATGACTGGATTCGAACCAGCGACCACTTGCACCCCATGCAAATGCGCTACCAGGCTGCGCTACATCCCGAATACGCCTATTATATAGAACGGAATAAAAATAAATGCAAGTCTTTTTTGAGAACATCTTGACAAATCGGTTCAACGGTATATTATCCGCACGTTTATTTTATTATTAATTTTTATATTTATGTATACATTAACAATTCAAGAGTTGGCCGATAACAAAAAGTTATTGGAAAAGGCCGGAACAAAGGAAGAATACAAGAGTGTATTTGCCTTGTTTTATCAGGAATTGCTCAGACAAAACACCGATTATCGTCTGATTGCTTTTGCTCAAAACATGAGTGACGCCTCCACGGCTTTCAAAATTGTCAGGGCATCGGCGGAGCATCAAACCAAACATGATGTGAAACAAATGCTCGAAACCAGCAAAAAATATGGTCTGAGAGAACAGACAGACATAATCCGGAAAATCAAAAATGACATGGAACGTCTGCAGCGCATCAATCGCCTGATAAATAAATGTTCGGCTTTAAATTATGTCGGAAAAAAACGTTTGCAACATGTCCAAAAGCAAATTCTGTCAAAACGCTATCCTGCGGATATTCTTTTGGCATATATCAGACATCAGTACGAAACATCGTATAATCCGACAACGTTTCAAACCGCTTTTTTACGGGCAACAATTGAAGCTTAACACCACAAGCAGAACTCCGCATCCCGGAGCTCTGCTTTTTTATTTATGATAAAATAACACTTGACATTTATTATTTTATTGTGTACAAAATAGACACAATTAACTATTAAAATTTATTATTATGATACCTGAAAATCGTTTTACAGATAGTCTGTACTTTATTTTGACCATTGTTGCCATTGTCGTTATTATTGGCGTTTGTGTTTTTATAAGTATCGGTGCAAGTATGGCAGCGGAGGAAGGGTTAAACTGGACTATTGACTTTTGGGAAAATGTATTTCCTTAAGTTTAAGAAAAAGACTGTAGAAAAACTCTACAGTCTTTTTCTTATGTCAATAATAAATTTATTTAGTAACTGTTCCTTTGAGCCGAAAGTAGGACTCAATACTGTAAAATAGCAACAACAATATGTGCAGGATATAATCCGCCGTGGCAATCTCATAAAAAAATATAGCCACTGTCATTCCCCGACTTGATCGGGGAATCCAGGTGTAGCAAAAAAACTTCACAGCCGCAGATTGTGCCCATATTTACCTCTCATAGGAAAGAGGTCACTCATAAGATCGGGTGAGTATGATTCAAAAAACGATCCATATTCACCCTCTCTGTTGTTGTAAAGACTGGCGTAGAAAAACAATCTGGTAGATTGTTTTTTCCTCACACCTTAAATCTAATAACTTACCAGTACCGGGCGAACATAATAGTAGCTGCCGTCGTAACCGTAGCCGTTGTACATACTGCCATCAGACATGTTCACGAGGTAGTGGCCGTTGTAGCCATTGAAAGTAGACGACCAATAATAGTATTTTTCTCCAAATTTTGTGCCGCCATTGGTCGAGAGTGAGCTGTTGAGTGATGATTTATTATTGTACATGGTCACAAGCCGGTCCTTGGAAGGCAAAGTCCCTTTAAGACTACCACAGAAGCTATAAGACGCACAATTATCTCGAGCATCGTACCAATCCATAGTACCCAAATCTTGCATCGCCACATAGAAGTTCATATCATTCGTTTTAATCCCAACAACCTTACCATTACATTTATAAACATCTCCGTCAGGACCATTTAAAATCTGTTTCTGACAACTCCCGTTTTTCCACTCATAGCCGCTTGCACACGAACATTGAGTATATTTCCCGCCACAGGCAGAGCCTGAACCGCCAGAATAGCCCATTCCAGAACATGTGTATTTATAAGAAGATGAACAAGACTTTTTACAGGAATCGTTATCCCATTTATAGCCGCTTTTACAGCTGCATTTTTTATACTTTCTACCGCAACTGTCACCACTGCCACCGGAATATCCTGTCCCGGAACAAGCATATTTAAAACCGTTGTCCGCACAGACTGATTCTTCTGTTGCCAAACACGCCCACTTGTTGCCAAACGGACATTTGACGCCTTTGCCTCCGTTACAAGTTGTTTCAGTATAACCTAGAGTTTCACAATTTGTTGTTTCTACGCACTGAGCGTAAGATAAAATCGGAATAAAGGACAGACTTGTCCCTAAGAGTAAAAATTTAATTTTCATAACTAAGCTCCATTGTTTTAAGTAAAAAACAACGCCACCATAAGCTATGAAAACCAAGGTGGCGCGGAGCTCAAAACCGTAAGTACAACGGTCAGGCTTATTCGTCTACCTGCTGAACTTAACCAGCTAACAGGAGCATAATATTAATGTAAACATTAATATCAGAGGCTATCTGCAAGTGCTTATTTCACCCACTCCGCCCATGCGGATATTTGTACTTAGGTGTTTTGAGACACCACAGCCGGTTTTCCTGACTGCATAATCAGAATACCACAATGAAACAAAGTTCGCAAGCACTTTTTTTTTTTTTTTCGAATTTTGGATTTTCAAGGTAAGAGAAAAAGGAACAATCAACAGCGTCCCTTCCCTTGATAGGGAAAGACAGGATGAGTAGATAATATAAAAATCTACTCACCCTAACCCTCTCTATCAAGAGAGGGAAATGCTCTCTTTTCACCCTCCGCCAACTCTATCTAAGCATCGCGCTTTCAAGCCCCAATCAACCAACAGCAAACTTTTGCCCGCGGGGGCTCCCCGCCGGCTTTAGAATAGCTGACGCCTGAGGTGTATAACAGCCATCATCCTGATGAACCGTAATTCCGGGAAGAAGAACGGTTGGCGCTTTTGAATCTTTTTGCGCAGAAAGCATAATCCGCTTGGCCGGCTGCCCGGCTTTTGAGAACAACGGAACCAGCCGGATACTGCCAAGCCGGCCATACAGAACGGACAGAATTTCATCCAATGCTTCCGTCCGGTTAATCAGATACAAAAAACCTTTGGGCGCGGTCATTTTGATACAAAAGTTCAGCCACGCGGTTAAACTGAAATGATTCATATTATGAGCCGCGGCTTTGCTCGGATTGGGGGAGGGCATATCTCTTTCGGCATAAGGCGGATTGCTGATAACATGATGAAAACTGCAATGAGGCAGGGAAGGGGGAAGGTTGTGCCGGATATCCAGATTTTCATAATGCAGAAAATCAAACCCGTTGGCTGCGGCGCTCCTGTTTGCCAAATCCGCCAGTTCGGGCTGAAGCTCAAGCCCGGTAATCTGTACGCCGGCAGATTTAAAACGCTCGGCCAGACATAACGAAACCGCCCCTGTTCCCGAACCGACATCCAGAATTTTTTGCCCCTGGCGCACTTTTTCCGGCAGCGAGGCCAGAAAAACCGCATCAATCGCCGCACGATAACCGTTTACCGGCTGAAAAATCTTTACCCTTTTGTTGAGCAGATAATCCTCTGTGTACTCTTGCATAAAAACATAACTTTCAGGTTGTTTTTTGTAATGATGTTGATTAAAATAACCTAAATTATTCAGGAAAGGAAGTAAAAAAATGAAAACACTTATCGGAATCCCGGCTCGCTATGGGTCAACCCGTTTTCCGGGAAAACCGCTGGCCAAAATCGCCGGCCGTGAAATGCTGCTCCGCGTATGGGACAATGCCTTAAAAGCCGCCTCAAAATTTCAGGGATGTGAAGCCGCTGTGGCAACGGATGATGAACGGATTATGGAGTTTTGCCGGACACATGGAATAACCGCGGTGATGACTTCTGCCGATTGCAAAACCGGAACGGATCGTATCGTCGAACTGGCCGAAAGCTTTGCCGCCAAACCGGAATTTGTCGTCAACCTGCAGGGCGACAATCCGATTTGCCCGCCGTGGTTTGTTGAGGCGGTCATTAAAGCCTATGAAGATGACAATACGGCAGAAACAGTCACCCCGGTTGTCAACCTGAGCTGGAATGAGCTTGACCGCCTGCGTGAAAACAAAAAGGCCACGCCGTTCAGCGGAACAACGGCAGTTTTTGACAATAAAGGCGATGCGTTTTATTTTTCAAAGAATATTATTCCCGCCATCCGCAAAGAAGAAAAATTGCGTGAGACAATGCCGTCATCTCCGGTATTCCGCCAGGTCGGGCTTTACGGCTACCGCTTTGATGTCCTGAAAAAAATAGCCGCTCTGCCGGAAGGTGTTTATGAAAAATTTGAAGGGCTGGAACAACTGCGCTGGATTGAAAACCACATAAAAGTCAGATGTGTCAAAGTTGACTATCGTAATTTTGCCGCAATGTCATCATTATCCGGAGTCGATTCGCCGGAAGATATTGCCCGGGTTGAAGCCGTTCTGGCCGAATGCGGGGAGTTTTAGCATGACAACACGCATTATTATCGCCCGTCACGGCAATACATTCACCAAAGATCAAACCCCGACCCGTGTCGGCTGCCGGACAGATTTGCCTCTGGTCGAAACCGAGCGGGGAAGCAACATCGGCCGTTATTTGCTGGCAAAAGGTATGGTTCCGGCTTATGTCTATGCCGCACCGCTGAAACGCACAATGGAAACAGCCCGGCTGGCCATTGAGGCCATGGGGGGGGATATCCCGCTGGAAGAAGATGATTCTTTTGTTGAAATCGATTATGGCCCGGATGAAAACAAAACCGAAGATGAAGTCATCGCCCGCATCGGCCGTGAGGCTGTTGAGCGCTGGAACAAAGATGCCGTTGTTCCCGATGGATGGAAAGTTTCGGTTGAGGGAATTATCAGTGCCTGGAAAAACTTTGCCGAAAAAGTTGAAAAAAAGCACAAAGGGCAGAACATACTTGTTGTCTCCAGCAACGGCATCATCCGCTTTGCCCCATACCTGACCGGAAATTTCAAGAATTTTACGGTCGAACATGACATCAAAGTCGGAACCGGTTCCGTCTGTGTTTTTGAAAAAGAAGAGGGAGCTGACAACTGGAAATGCACCGAATGGAACACCAAACCCAAAGACTATTTCAAAACCGCTCTCTGACCGAACAACAACCCGTTTCAGACCGGCTTAATGCCGGTCTTTTTTATAAATAAAAAAAGAGCCTGCTTATAAATATTAGGGGAAAGATAAGCAGGCTCGTCTTTTTAATACAAGAAAAAAATGGGGAGATTTTTTTCTTATGATGACATAATAATAAGGGGAAACTTTTGCCTAGAACGGAGATAAAATATCAATCAGCTGACGCCCGTAACGCGGTTCCTGAACATCGGAGATTGTACCTTTTCCACCATAAGAAACTCTCAATTCGGCAATTTTGCTCGAATCAATCGTATTGTCGGAAGTAATGTCCGCCCGGCGGATAATGCCTTTGACCGTCAGCTGGCGCAATTCATAATTCACTCTGATTTCCTGCGAGCCCTCAATGACCAGATTCCCGTTTGGTAAAACCTGAGTGACAATGCCGGCCATAGTCATGTTGATGGTTTCGGAACGATCAATTTTGCCTTCACCGGTCACATCATGGTCTGATGTCACATTAACCAGATTCCCGGGTTCAACCGCATCCGGAAGATAATCTTTGGCATAACTCTCAAAACCGAAGAAACTGCCAACCTCAACCGTATCACTGTTTGTATCGCGAAGCTGTTCCGTTTTGTTTTTCATTGTGGCGGCATCTTTGGCTGAAATATTAACCGTGATAATATCACCGACCTTGGAAGCGCGTTGATCTTTGAAAAATCCCGAAGACCCTTTTTTCCATAAAGAATTCGGCCCTGTTGTCTGGCTCACCTGCTGGGGCATCGGCATGGAAACCGGTTGATAATTCGGTTGCGTAACCGGATTTTCAATCGGAGCCAGATCAGGCTCTTTCCCGATATCTTTCAGACGGGACCACGTATTGCAGCCGCTCAGAAGAGTGCTGAGCAACAGCCCCGTTATCATATTTCTGTAAACTTTTTTCATGACAATAGTTCCCCTCTCTATTGAATCTCAACCCGTACGGTATCCGCATCAACCACAACCCCGAAAAGGCTTTTCTTGCTTTTGGGATTTTGCAGTTCAATCCGGTCATTGACACTCCCATCCTCAAGCGCCAGCGCCCGTGTGGTTATCTCCATTTTATTTGTCTGATAAACAGCTGAAACCATATCCCCCTTTCTGATAAGAAGCTTGTCGCCGACTTCGCTGTTCAAAATCAGTTTGCCGGTTTTAAGCATCCGCTTGGCTTCCTTGTCCAACAGCTTTTCTTTATGTGTAATATTGGCGTCTTTAATTCTGTTTCGACGAACCATAATCTGTTTCAAATCTTTTTCTTTAATGATTTCGCCTTTATTAATGCTGCGCGCCGGAACCCATACCCCGTCCAACAGGTAATATTTGCCGATTAATGTTGAATTTCCAACCATGACGCCATCGGCAAAAACATCAATAACACAGGTAAACTTGTTGCTCCCCTCATCATATTTCAGATTTGAGACCATAATTTTGAACGGACTGTCTTTCGGCAGAACAAAAGATGTGGTCCCGCCAAAAAATTCAATATCCATATTTTCATCAATACCTTCTTCGACAAAAGCATTTCGGACAGCTTCCGTCACGTCGTCTCCGGTAACGCTGAGCGCCGCGTCCGAGGCAAAACCCAGCAGCAACACCGGTAAGGCAAAAATGAATATTTTCAGCAGTCTGTTCATAGGTCTTTTACTTTTTATCTCATCTGGTTAATGGTTGAAAGCATCTGGTCAGAGGTGGTAATAATCTTTGAGTTCATCTCATAAGCTCTTTGTGCCGAAACAAGCTCGGTAATTTCAGAAACCGGATTGACGTTTGATGTTTCAAGATACCCGGCCTGAATAGAACCAAACCCTTCCGTATCCGGATTGTCAATCACCGGCGCACCGGAAGCCTCTGTTTCCAGAAACAGGTTCTGTCCCATAGCCTCAAGACCGGCTTCATTGACAAAAGTTGCAATCTCGAGCTGGCCGATATTAAGCTCATCAACCTGTCCGTCTTGTTTAACCCAAACCTCACCGGCCGCATTGACATAAATCTCGCTGGCATCGTCCGGAGCCGTGATCTCAGGCTGAGCGACATAGCCGTCATGCGTCACGAGCACACCGGCGCCGTTGCGCTGAAAAGCGCCGTCACGGGTATAGGCCGTGCCTTTTCCTTCCGGAAGTTCAATTTGAAAATAGCCGCGCCCTTTAATCGCCAGATCAAGCGGATTACCGGTATTGGTCAACGCATTGCCGTCGGTGATCCGATAAATTGCCGCGGTTTTGACACCGGTACCAAGCTGAACCCCGGCCGGAACAATTGTCTGCCCGGCAGTAGAAGCTGACCCCGGCCGAACAATATTCTGATACAACAAATCATTAAATTCTGCGCGGCGCTTTGTATAAGCCGTGGTGTTCATGTTTGCGATATTGTTGGAGATAACGTCGACATTGGTCTGCTGAGCCAGCATGCCGGTTGCACCGATGTTTAATGATCTCATATTTTTTCCCCTTCAGTTTTTATTAAGCCAGTTGTGAGTAGGCTTCAATTGTGTTGGACAGGCGTTCGTGCTCTTCATCAATCATTTGCTGAACATACTCATAAGAACGCTGAATTTTAATCATCTTTGTCATTTCCGAAATCGGGTCGACATTGGACTTCTCAATTGCCTTATGGATAACGCGGTAGTTTCCGTTATTCAGTTCCATCGCATTGCCGTCGGTATTTGCAAACAAAGTATCGGCAACTTTCTGGAGTTTCTGGTTGTCCTCAAAGCTGGCAATTTTGATCCGCCCCAGACTGCCGTTTTCGGTCAAAACCTCGCCGCTTTCGGTAATATGAATTTCCGTTTCACCGGGAGCAATAAAGAAAGGTGTCCCGTTTTCCGAAAGCAGAAAATTTCCTTCGGCCGTCGTAATGGCTCCGTTTTCATTCAAGGTGAACTGACCTTTACGGGTATACATCTCACCGTTCGGTGTTTCTACGGCAAAAAACGCATCCCCTTTAATCGCCGCGTCCAGACTATTTCCGGTCGTGTTAATCATACCTTCTACAAAATTTTTATAGACCCCGAAATCCTGAGTGAAAGAAAGCGGATTGCCGATCATACGATCACTGCCGTTTTTGGTTTCGGCCAGATACGTCGTAAATATGGCCTCTCCCCCTTTATAACCGGCCGTATTCATGTTTGCCATGTTGCCCGACACAACGTCCATCTGCTTCCATAAAGCCATCTGCCGGGACAAAGCGATATAATTTGTATTATCCATATTTATTTTCCCCAATCTAAAAAGGATAATTTTTCCAGTTGCTTATACTTATGCAAAAACCGTGCCAATAAAAAAGGATTGAATGTAAAAACATCCAATCCCTTGAAAATAAGACCAATGGAGTTAATAAGAAGCGAGCACCGGGCGAACATAGAAGTAGTCGTAGTCGTCGTAGTCGAACCAATAGCTGCCGCCAGCAGACATATCCACACGGCAGTAGGTGCCGTCGAGGTCGTAGGTAGACGACCAATAATATCCGTTAGACAAATTTGTCCCTCCGCTTGTCGAAAGTAGGTTATTAAGTGATGATTTATTATTGTACATGGTCACAAGCTGGTCTCGAGAAGGTAAAGACCCTTTAAGATTGCCGCAGAACGAATAGTTTTGGCAGCTGCTATTTGCACTGCTCCAGTTCATTGTCCCCAAATCTTTCATAGCGACATAGAAATTCATGCCCGGAGCCTTGACGGCCACCACAGCCCCGTTACAGTAATACAAATCGCCCTGCGCTCCATTCAAAATTTGTTGTTTACAAGCCCCGTCTTTCCATTCATATCCGCTTGCACACGTGCATTGAGTATATTTTCCACCGCAGGCGGAGCCTGCGCCACCGGCGTAGCCGGTACCAGTGCAAGTATATTGATACGAAGACGAACAAGAAAGAGCACAACTGCTCCCGTTCCACGCATAATTTGTTGTACAGTTGCATTGAGTATATTTTCCACCGCAGGCAGAGCCTGAGCCACCGGCGTAACCGGTACCTGTACAACTATATTTAAAACCGTTCTCCGCACAAACCGTAGATTCTCCTTCGGCACAAAACCACCCGTTGCCAAACGGACACTTAACCCCTTTCCCGTCATTACACGAACTCTCCGTATAACCAAGCGCGGCACAGTCCTGCGCTGGAACACATTGCCCAAAAGCCAAACCAGGAAGACAGGACAAACTTGTCCCTAAGACTAAATAAACTTGAAACTTCATGACACACATCCTTTATAACATCACACAGGATAGTATATC
>CALXTH010000160.1 GCA_944391365.1 uncultured Alphaproteobacteria bacterium
GTTCTTCATCTTCCAGCTCGTCTTCAAGCTCCAGCAGCTCCGGAAGCTATAATTCAGATTGCTCGGTAACCAGTAAATCTTGTGATTACGGATGCGCCAAAACAAACTCCTGCAACAAATGCATTGAATGCAAATCAAAACCTCAGTGCACCAGTTACTTCTATTACTGCCATGATTCGGCTTGTGGAACACCTAGTATAAGTGATACTTGCGGTTCTCAACATACTGATTGCCGTAATAAAGGAGGCTCACCAGTTCAAAAACAATGCTTTCCTGATATCACCGTAACTAATGCCACATTTTGGTGTGACTGTGATTAACCCCCTAATAGAGGTTTTTACTTGATTAAAAAGAAAAAAACAACACAAATCCAAGAAATTATAAAAAATCCGGGTATTTTTTTCCAATACCCGGATAACTTTTTGACGAAAAATGCCTTTCACAACTCCCAACTGCGAGAAAGCTCCCCGTTTTTGAAAAGCACCGCCAAACCGGTAATCTGTTTCAGACGTAAAAACTCATCTGTTGGCTAATGGCTCCTGTCTCTCACCGCCAACTCAATTTAAGCATCGCGCCTCCTTTGCCCCAATCCCTCAACCGCTAACTGATGCCCGCGGAGGCTCTCCGCCGCCAGCTTGTGCAAAAAGGGTGTTGTAAAAATACAACACCCTTCATAATTAATTCAGCGCCAGGCTGTCAAAACCTTATCTTCAACAAGGTCATACAAACAGAAAGATAACCCGGCAGAAGAAGGAATATTCCCGAATATTTTTCCTGTTGCTTCATTTTTGTATTTTTGAAGAGAAAAATCCCACTCCAAAAAACAAACTCTGATAACACCGGGATATTTTAGGGAATTGATGCCGTTAAGCTCCATGAAATCAACCGGAAGACCATTAACTCTGGCTTCCTTGATTGTCCATGGAACAAGCTCAAGCCGGTCATTGGCATACATGAGAACTTTAATTTTGTCTCCGCGGCACATTTTATCATAAAATTTCTGCCAGCATTGGAAAGCAAAAAGTTCCCCGTTAATTTTTATCCCCAGACCCTGCGGCGTGATGAGGTCAAGAATACCCTCATAAACCACTAAATTCCGAGTCAAAACATTAGGCATGTCCAAAACCGGGCGCAAAACCAATGCCTGAAGAAAATCCGAAAAACCGGTAATTTGAACCTTGACCGGAGTCTCAAATTTCTGGTCTTCAACATGAGTCATCATCTTATCCGGAATAACCCCGACCGCACCGTTTTTCAACGTTACAACACGATACTCGCCTGTCCGAACGATTGATTCGGCCTCATAGACTTCTCTGCCGGAAAACAAACGTCGATAATAATCAACAACATGCATAATAAAAAAATTTTTTGTTTAACGTAAGAAACAAGAACGAACAAGCTCCACGACAGGAAGCCCCGAGGCCGGAATATTAACAACCCGTCCCAGAACATAATTGACATGGCTGTCAGGTTCAGACAACAGATTCACCGGACATTTTGAATTATTTTCAACCCATGTACCTTCTCCGGGAACAAAAGCATAAATTTTTCCGACCTGCCAAAAAGATGAGACAAAAACATCTTTACCCGATTTTATCTTTTCCCATTTGGCAAAAGCCTTCCAGTCATAGAAATCAATCTGCTCTCCGTTTTGAAATTTGATTCCGATGGGAACCAGACAATTTGGAATAAGCTGAACAATTTCAATCTCTGCGGCATCTTTCATCAGCCTCCAGTCAAGACAAAACAGCTTTTTATCCAAAATGTAATGTTCTTTGAGATATTGAACAGCCAGTTTTTCATGACTGAGAGCCACAACTTCCGCCATACCGCAGCCGTCAGGTTTGGCATTAAGAGCCAGATACGCTTCCGGCGTCAAAACAAAAGTCAGAATATTCTCTGAAATATCATGAACAATACATTGATAAACACCGCCTTGCCTGAGATTAACGCCATAGGGAAGAGTAATGATTCCCTTGCCGATACCATCTTCCAGAGAAAGACTGTAACGAGTCGATGAAATAAGATTCATCCGTTCTCCGCTGATAACTTTACAGTTATAAATATCACCAACATTAAACATGTTTTTATAAAAATTAGAGTACATAAAAATAATATTTAAAGAATTAATAATAAATTTAACAAAACATGTGTAACACGAAATTGTCAAAAAATCAAGATATTTTTGTCAAAAATGTAAATTTAACGAAAATAACGCGGTGGCGGCATGGCGTTAAGCTTGTCTTTCAGGCGGGCAGACAAGTCATTGAGTTTTAAGGTCAAAGCTGGAGAGGGGGATGCTTTCAGCGCTGTTTCAACCTGCTTTTGCGCCGTTTCATAAGACCTGATACGATAACTGAACTCCGCTGAAGCATAATTGGCATAAGCCTTATCGCCTTTTATTCCGTATGCCCGCGCCAACAACAACCAGGCATAAGAATCAGGTCGACGGATAAGCGCCTTGTTCAGCAGATTGATAATTTCATCAACCTCCTGAGATGATGGATTGTTTTCCAACATGGCTTGAGCCAGACTTTCCTGAATGAGTGGAGACGAGGGCAGAAGCCGGTAAGCTTTTTTATATTCCCTGACCGCCGGGGCCACCTGTCCCGTCTCCAGCAAAATCTGGGCTTTCAGCTCGTAAAGATAAGGATTTTTTTGCTCCCGTCCGATAAGAATATCCAGTTTTTGCAGAGCCTCTTTTACCCGGAGCTGTTTAAACAAAGCAATCGCCTGCGCATATAAAGCCGGGGAGGAGGTATCCTCTGTCGGATAAATTTTGAATGTCTGCCGCGGGTCCGACAAAAAACCGGTCAGCTTTGCCCGAACCATCTCAAAACGATGAGACAATTGTTCATCGGGAACAAATGGCTTGCCTTTCGCAGCCTTTGTCATAAACGTAAGCCGCTCACTGGTCACCGGGTGCGTTCTGAAATAAGGAGTTTCCTCAATGCCGCTCAAAACATTTTGCTGCTGTATTTTTTTCATAAAATCGCGCAATCCGGCCGGAGACTGCCCCGTCTTACCCAAAAGCTGGACGGCCGCCTCATCGGCGCTTCGTTCCTCCTGAACCCGGTAGGCAATAATATTATGCAATGCTGAGGTCTGTGAACCGAGCATGATTGCCATTCCGACATCAGGCCTGCCGCTGACCGCCCCGGCCACCCCGGCGGCAATCAGAGAAGCAAGCGTTGCCTGCTGCACATTTTGCAGCTTAAGTTTCTGACGTAAAATGTGCCCGCCTTGAATATGGCCTGTTTCATGCGCCAGAACCCCGACAACCTGATTATAATTGTCGGCCTGAACAAGGGTTCCCGTATGAACAAACATGGCATTTCCGTCCGCGACAAAAGCATTAAGTGAAGGATCATTGACAATATAAATATCATTGGGGTTAAAACTGATATTTGCCGCCCGATATAATGGGCGGACAATTTCCCGGATAAAACTTTCTGTCTCTTCATCCGAAATCAGGCTGATGCTTTCGGCATAAGCCCGGCTGCACAGACAAAGGGCTGATATCAGCACCAATGTCTGCACCAGCCCCCGGTATAAATATGTTCTGACAGAACACCTCATCAGCTGATCAGCTTCCGCCACCAGGTTGATTTTTTCTCACCGGATGAACTTTCTCCGGCATTGCTCTGCGGAATATCTTCATGACTGTTGTATAAAATAACCGGCTCGACAATCTCTTTACCCGGCGTATCAGACGTGGAAGAAGATTCGGCTTCGTTCCTTCTTGAACTGCCCCGGTTGCGGTCTCTCCGACGGTCTCTGCGGTCAAAACGGTTTCTCCGGTCGCGTTTGCCGCTACGGCGCTTGCCGTTTTCTTCCGGCAGGACTTCCTGTACGGAAACATCCTCCTCCGGTGCATTTTCGGATACTTCATCGTCAGGTGTCTCAGCCTCGGAAAGATCTTCCGTCAGTTCTTTCACACATTCATCTTTTAATATCTGTCGGACAGCCTTTGTCCGTTCAATTCTGAAATCATCAACATTCCGGATATTGCTGTCGGCACTGATAATAACCGTAATATTATAGCGCTTTTCCAAATTGACCAAAGCCTGACGTTTTTGATTCAGCAAATAAACGGCAACCTCTGCCGGAACAAAAATATTAATTGCGGAAAAACGGTTTTTCAGTCCTTCTTCTTCAATACTGCGCAAAATCAGGGTGCAACTGGACTCAATCGTCCGAACCAAACCTTTACCGTGGCAGCACGGACAAACTTTGTAATTGCTTTCAAAGAAAGAAGAATGCATCCGCTGCCGCGAAATTTCCAATAGACCGAAACAGCTCATCTTGGCGATCTGTACTCTGGCGCGGTCATCTTTCATTGCCTCTTTCATCCGCTTTTCGATAGCCTGATTGTTCTTCGGGTCTTCCATATCAATAAAGTCAACCACAATCAAACCGGCCAGATTACGCATTCTGAGCTGACGGGCAATTTCATCAGCCGCTTCCAGATTGGTTTTGAGGGCGGTTTCTTCCAAATCTTTTTCTTTTGTGGCCTTACCCGAATTGACATCAATTGAGACCAGAGCTTCGGTCGGGTTAATCACCAGATACCCGCCGGATTCCAATTGAACATTGGTATCATGCAGTTTGTCAAGCTGGGATTCAATCTGAAATCTCTGGAACAGGGGGAGTTCATTCTTCCGGTTAAGCTTAATCTTCTTGAGGTTCTGCGGCGCCAGCATTTTAAGAAAATCTTTTGCCGCCCGATAAGAGCTTTCACCATCGACAATCACTTCCGCCGTATCTTTGCTGAACATATCGCGTAGAGCCCGCTTAATCAGGTTTCCTTCTTCATG
>CALXTH010000161.1 GCA_944391365.1 uncultured Alphaproteobacteria bacterium
AGCCTGCGCCACCGGCATAGCCAGTACCAGTGCAAGTATATTGATACGAAGACGAACAAGAAAGAGCACAACTGCTCCCGTTCCACACATAATTTGTTGCACAGTTGCATTGAGTATATTTTCCACCACAGGCAAAGCCTGCGCCACCGGCATAGCCGGTCCCTGTGCAACTATATTTAAAACCGTTCTCTGCACAAACAGCGTCTTCATCTCAGGCACAAAACCATCCCGAACCAAACGGACACTTAACCCCTTTCCCACCGTCGCACGAACTCGCTGTATAACCAAGTGACGCACAATCCTGCACCGGAACACACTGCCCAAAAGCCAAAGCAGGAAAACAGGACAAACTTGTCCCTAAGACTAAATAAACTTGAAACTTCATGACACACATCCTTTATAACATCACACAGGATAGTATATCACACTTCAAAATTATTGTAAATCATAAATTTCAAATTTAAACTGAATTTTTGACAAATAAAAAATCCCGTGTTTTTAAAACACAGGACATTCAACAGCAAAGCGACGGGGTGAGGCTGCCTCAGCTTCTTAAAAATCAATATACGAAATTTAAATAATCACGAACTTCAGATTTTCAAGGCAAAAGAAATAAATACATTTCCAAGCCCATTACGAATACATTCAAAAAATCCGGATTAAACACGCCATAAAAATTAATAGAACCAACTTTTCTCTTGCTAATCTCCAAAAAACATATTACTATAACCTCTACATTACAACAGGTTTTTTAATAATATATTGTAAGGAATAAACTATGCAAATTACATTAACAGGAAAACAAGTTGACATTGGTGACAGACTCCGCAACCATGTTGAAGAAGGTGTCTTGAATTCCGTAAACAAATACTTTCCGGCACCGATCAGCTGCACCGTTGCATTCTCCAAAGAGGGCGAAGAATTTCGTGCAGATGTAACCGTTCATCCTGCGAAAAACATTGTATTAAAAGGCACCGGAGACGCCTGTGCTGATCCTTACTCGGCCTTTGATTCGGCCAACCAGCATATTGCCACCCGCCTGCGCCGCCACAAAAACAAATTGAATGACCACAAAGGCAAATCAGGCCTGGCAGAGGCTGAAATCGCGCATGAAGCCGTTTTTCCGCTGATTGAAACCGAAGAAGAAATGGACATTAACGTTGACGCACCGCTAACCATTGCCGAAACCGAGGCCAACATCCCGGTCTGCACCGTCAGTGAAGCTGTCATGCACATGGATCTGAGCGATGAATGCGCCATCTTATTCAAAAACAGCGCCAACGGCCATATCAGCATGGTTTACCGCCGCAAAGACGGAAACATCGGCTGGGTCGAACCGAAAACAGCATAAGGCCTGCCCGGATGAAAATTTCAGATATCATGAAAGAAAACGCCATTTTCACCGGCCTCAAAGCCGGAAGCAAGCGCAACCTGCTGCAGGATCTGGCACAAAAAGCCGCTGAAATCACCGGCATAAACGAACGGACGATTTTCGATGCCCTGCTTGAAAGGGAAAATCTCGGAACCACCGGCTTCGGCAGTGGGACGGCTCTGCCCCATGCCCGGCTGGAAAACCTTGATAAAATCTACGGCTTTTTTGCCAAACTTGAAACCCCGATTAATTATGAAGCCGTTGACAACAAACCGGTTGATCTGGTTTTCATGTTGCTGTCGCCGGATTCCTCCGGAGCTGATCACCTGACGGCTCTGGCTCAGATATCCCGACTGCTGAAAGATGAAAATACCTGCGAAAAACTCCGCAGTACCAACAATCGCGAAGAACTCTACGCGCTGCTGAATAATTAAAACCGGTATCTTCCAAAAATCCCTGTCTTCCCGACAGGGATTTTTTTCAACCAACAAAACTCTACCCACAAAAACAGGCTCTTCCAAAGGGAAGAGCCCGTCTTTTCGATTATCTTTTTCAACTATCTGCGGCGCAGAAAAGACGGAATCTCCAAATTCATCTTCTCATCAGGCTCGGCACTGTCAGAAAATGACGGCGCAACCTGCTCATAACGCTCATAAGATTCTTTCAGTTTTTTCCGATTCCGCTTAGCGATTGAAAAACCGGTCACCCGCTCAATCAAGGTCGGTGTATATTCTTCATCCTCATCTTCGACAATCAGCTTTTCGGGCTCTTCTGCGGCCGGCTTGGCGGTAAAAGTATTCGGATTTTGATTGGGGAACAGTTCCGGTTCTTCCTCAACCTGTCTCACCGGCGTCTTAGGCGTAAAAACATTCTCATTGGAAGAAAGAATATTCTCCAGCTGAGCACTGACACTGGCCTCTTCCGGCTTATTATTGATAATCGCCTTAAACAATGACGACGCTTTCGGCATATCCGGAACCACCTCGGAATGATCCAAAGGATTGGAGAACTCCTCCGACGGCACATCCTCCTGAACACTTTGCTCTGCATTGCCATTTTCCGGAGCAACAACCGCCTCAGAGGAAGCCGCCTGCACCTGAGGCTCAACCGTCACCCGCTCGGCAAACACCGCCGCTTCGGTCACAACCGCCGCATTGTTGTTTTCGACCGGCGCTTTAGTCGCCGAAAACTTCTCCAGCGCCGAATCAATATCCGCACTCGGTGCCGCCGGTTTTTCAACCGCATTCATGGCATAGCTCTGCTCAATATAACTGGCAATCTTCGCCGCCTGAGGCTGACGCGGTGCCGTTGAGGCTTTGGCATCGCCGATTCCCGTCGCCACAATGGAAACCCTGATTTTGCCACCCAAAGATTCATCAAAGCTTGATCCAAAGATAATATTGGCCTCTTCATCCACTTCTTCTTTAATCCGGCTGGCCGCCTCATCAATCTCAAACAGAGTAATATCCATTCCGCCGGTAATATTAATCAAAACCCCCTTGGCACCGCGCATATTGCAGTCATCAAGCAACGGATTCGATAAAGCCTGTTCCGCCGCCGTAACCGCACGATTCTCACCTTCGGCCTCACCGGTTCCCATAATAGCCTTTCCTTTGTCCTGCATAATTGACTTAATATCGGCAAAATCAAGGTTAATCAACCCCGGCATCATCATCAAATCAGTAATCGAGCGCACCCCGGAATACAAAACATTATCCGCCATAACAAAAGCATCGGCCAGCGTCGTTTTCTTGTCGGCAATCCGGAACAAATTCTGATTCGGAATAATAATGATACTGTCGACTGACTTGGTAAACTCCTCAACAGCAGCCTCGGCGGTCTCCATCCGCTTACGCCCTTCAAACTGAAACGGCTTGGTCACCACGCCGATTGTCAGGATTCCCTTTTCCTTGGCAAGCCTGGCCACCACCGGTGCCGCGCCGGAACCGGTACCACCGCCCATCCCCGCGGTAATAAAGACCATATTGGAACCTTCAATTTCTTTCTCAATTTCCTCTTTGGCCTCTTCCGCCGCGGCTTTGCCGACTTCCGGCCTTGCCCCGGCACCAAGCCCCTGGGTCGTCTGCAACCCGAGCTGAATTTTGCGGCTGGCGGAAGAATGAGCCAAAGCCTGAGAGTCAGTGTTAGCCACAATAAAATCAACACCCTCAAGATTCTGGGCAATCATATTATTGACGGCATTACCGCCGCCCCCGCCGACGCCGATAACAGAAATGC
>CALXTH010000162.1 GCA_944391365.1 uncultured Alphaproteobacteria bacterium
AAACGGATGTATGACAATATAGAAAAGGCGAAAAGGGTTTTGTTTTTTTCAACACACAACCATCCGGTCAGCGAGCAGGAAGCCATTGATGCGCAGGCTATTCTGGCCAAGCGTTTTCCGGGAAAAATTATCGATTTGATTGTCGTTGACTGCCGGAATGATTACAAAGGTATTGAGACTCTTCATCTCAATGATCATGTTGATTTCGTGAAGCTGGAGTTTCATCATGGTACCGATACATATTCGGACAGAAAAGAAGAATTTGACCAGATTTTGAAAAATTGCCGGCTGGGGTCGCCATGGCAGCGGTTTGTAAAACATTTTAACAACGTTATTTTCAGGCTTAAACGTTTGGTGGTTAACGGTTTGTGCTGTCTTATTCCGGTCAAGAAATGGCGGAAAGCCATCCGGCGCCGGTTTGATGTTTCAACCCAGATGTTTGAGCGTAAATAGCACAGGTGTCGCATGAAAGAATATGATTTGATTGTTCCGCTCGGAAATTTCTGTCTGCCATCGCATTGGCTCAGAGAAAGCGGTTTGCAGTTTGTTTCTTATCCTTTTGACTGGGTTGGAACTGACGATGTGGCTGTCTTTGTAAAATATCTGGAAAATCATTTTCAGGGGTTCTTTCCCAAAGAGTATCTGGAATCCAACAACACAATCGTTGGGAATCATATCGGCTATGTTGACAAGAAAAATAAGGTTCTGTTCTTTCACTGCATAGACAAAGATATTCCTTTTGATGAAGCTTATACCAAGGCCAACGCCATGTTTGGGCGCCGGATTGAACGGTTGTATCAAAATATTGCGCAGGCAAAAAAGATTTTATTTTTCAATGCCTGTTATAAGACTTATGTTCAGCATAAACCGGAAGAAATTCTGGCAATGTTGCAAAAAATTTTTCCCGACAAGGATATCAGTTTGTTGCAACTTAATCTGGCTCCGGAGTTTGACGGCGTGAGTGTTCATGAGGACGGGAAAAATATTATCGTTTATAATCTGAATTATGACATGGATAAGAACATTTATACCGACCGGGATGCAGAAATGGTTCAGATTATGGCTAACTTTAAGCTGCGGCCGAGTAAAAAGCTGTTTTTTTATAAATTGGAAGCTCTGGGGTTGGCGGTTAAACGTTTTATTGTTAATCTGTTATGTTGTTTTGTTCCGGTAAAAGAAGCCAGAAAAGCCATCCGGCACAAGTTTCATATTTCCACTAAACAATTTGACCGGGGATAATTGAAAAAGGGAGATTGTTTATCTCCCTTTTTCAATATTACCATGATGTAAGAATTGGACGGGTATAAATCATATAACCATCATAGAAAAAGGTAGCTCCATTGCCCGTCATACCATCATCCATATTTAGAATATAATGACTGCTATAAGGAAGATAAGTAGAAGACCAATACCATTCATCTTTTAATTTTTTACCGTTATTTGCTAAGAGCAAATTATTAATCGTTGATTTATTATTGTAAATAACATCCAATTGATCCATTGTTGGCAGGGTTCCTTTTAGGTTATTGCAGAATGAATAATTTAGACAGGTCTCATTGGCGTCATCCCAATCCATATGATCGAAATTTTTCATTGCAATATAAAAATTCATATTTGCTGTTTTTACACCTATAACTTCTCCATTACAATAAAAAAGGTTTCCATGAGCACCATCTGTCATTTTTGGCTCACATTTTCCATTTTCCCATTTATATTGTTCTGTACAAATACAAGTTGTGTATTTTCCATTACAAGCAAAACCAGAACCTCCTGAATAACCTGTACCAGAACAGGTATATTGATAACTAGAATCACAAGAACATTTTTTATATAATCCATTGCAAGAATCTCCTTCTCCGATTTGTCCTGTTTCATTACAAGTCAAAGTAAAGCCTTCTTCTTTACAGATAGACTCTTTAGTCGGCAGGCATGCCCATTTGTTGCCGAACGGACACTTGACGCCCTTGCCGCCATTGCAGGAAGTTTCGGTATATCCCAAAGTTTCACAATTTGTTGTCTCTACGCATTGAGCATTCACAGTTAAAGGAATTAAAGACAAACTTGTCCCGATAAGTAAAAATTTAAAATTATTCATAACAACATCCTTTCTTTAAGGTTACATAAAGAAAGCCCACCTTAAAAAGGCGGGCCAACCGGATGTTGATAACTATACTCATACTTATGGCCTGACTTATTCCTCACTTTTCCGGTACAAGACCGGTTATTCCCTTGCAGGGAACGTGAACTTATTCAGCCAGCATCCAACCCCACAAGGGAAAGGTACTGGCATTTTTTTAAGTCATTATGCCGAAACGATTATATGAGAAAGGGTTATCAAGCCCTGACTGGCGACTTTTTCGCCAGCTAAAGGTATTTTAACATAATGAGTTTCAAATTGCAATGCAAAAATTTTGCTTATATTTAGATAAGGGAATAGAAGTATTATACAATCGTTTGATTTTCTTTTATTCAATATTTTCAATCAGGCGGTCGAGGTTGGCTCGTTCCGTATTGTTATAACCGTCAAAGTTTTCCTCAATCTTTTTAACGGCTTTCTTTTTTGTTTTTTCGACCGCAGGACGTGCTAATTTTTCAAAAAGGATATCTGAATCATTTTTTTCTTTTTTCTTCTCAGCGGGCTTTTTTTCGGCCTTAGAATCGTTTTCTTCTTTTTCTTTGAAAAATTCGGAATTTTGTGTTTTGTCTTTGATTTTATCCAACGTTGCTTCCGGAATCAGATTTTCAATCGGTTTGGCAAATTCACCGGCCAGGTTGAAATATTTTGATTCCTTAAATACGGCAGACTGTTTTTCCTGCGGGACAATCCAGCTGATGAGGATATTCACCAGAATAATCAGGAAAAAGGCTCTGATAACCCCGAAGAACAATCCCAGAGTGCGATCCAGTCCGCTTAATTTGCTGGTGCGGATTTTGCCAACAATTTTCGCAGTCAGGAGAATCCAACAGACCAGAAAGACAATCAGAATGACTATGGCGGTCAAAATACCGGCAACTGTTCCGTTTTCGATATATTTCATCGTCAACGGGTTTAGGATAGGGAGCAGGTAAATAACCGCCGCACAGCCCAAAACCCAGCCGACAATAGACAGGACTTCTTTCATCAGGCCACGGCTCAGCGCTATCAGCGCGGAAATGGCAACAATAATCAGAATGGCAATATCCAAATTGTTCAGCTGGTGCATTAATTTGTCTCCCTAATTAAACCAATTGACTAAACGCTGGACATTGCCGATTTCATGAACCGACATGTCCGGAATGCTGTGGTTTTTGTCTTTCTTTATGAGGTTTGCCGGCATAATCGCACTTTTGAAACCAAGTTTGTGTGCTTCTTTCAGGCGGGCATTGCTCTGGCTGACGGCGCGGATTTCTCCAGAAAGACCGATTTCACCAAAAATAACCGTATCTGCCGGCAGGGGTTTGTTGGTCATGGATGAAATGACGGCCATGGCTACGGCCAAATCTGCTGCAGGTTCGGAAATTTTAAGGCCGCCGGCAATATTCAGATAAATATCCTGTGAGCTTAAGTTCATGCCACAACGCGCTTCAAGCACAGCAAGTACCATTGACAGCCGGTTTGAATCCCAACCGACAACGGCGCGTTTGGGGCTGGCATAACTGGTCGGACAGACCAACGCCTGAATTTCAACAAGAACCGGTCTGGATCCCTCTATTCCGGCAAAGACACAACTGCCGGAGATGTTTCCGCGGCGTTCAGCCAAAAACAGTGCCGAGGGATTTTCAACTTCAACCAGCCCCTGATCCTGCATTTCGAAAACACCGATTTCATCCGTCGCACCATAACGGTTTTTTACTGCGCGGAGAATGCGGAAGTGATG
>CALXTH010000163.1 GCA_944391365.1 uncultured Alphaproteobacteria bacterium
CCGGCATGGGCAAGAGAGCCGAGGCCGAGACAGGATACGGATAACAATAAAGCATAACGTATTTTCATCATAATATCTCCTTGCAAACTTCTTTCCTACGACTCTCATTATACCAGAAAAGAAAATAATTGTAAATAATAAATTTTATACGACGACGAAAAATTTGCACAAACGGGCGCAGCTTGACCCGGTCGGTTAGCGGTTGAGAGATAGGGGCAGAGGAGGCGCGTTGCTCAGATTGTGCCACCACAGAGAAAAGGCTCAGGAGAAATTCTGAGTCTTTTTATCAGCTTGAAAATTCAAAATTCGTGATTACATCAAAAAGTGCTTGCTAAAGCTCTCCCTTTGTGATATTCTGGTTATGCAGTCAGGAAAACAGGCTGTGGTGTCTGAAAAACACCTAATACCAGATATTCCGCATGGGCGGAGTGGGCGAGATAAGCACTTGCAGACAGCCTCTGATGTTGATATTTATATTGACATTAAGCTTCTGTCAGCTGGTTAAGTTCAGCAGGTAGACGAATAAGCCTGACCGTTGGTATTACGGTTTTTCAGCTCCGCGCCACCTTGTTTTTCATAGCTTAAGGTGGCGTTGTTTTTGACTTAGAAACAATGGAGCTTAGTTATGAAAATTAAATTTTTACTTTTAGGGACAAGTCTGTCCTTTTTACCAACCTTAACTTTTGCTCAGTGCGTAGAGACAACAAATTGTGAAACTCTAGGTTATACTGAAACCTCCTGTAACGGCGGCAAGGGCGTTAAATGCCCTTTCGGGAACAAGTGGGCGTGTTTGGGGGTAAATGAAGAAGAGTGTGAAAAATCATTCTGTAATAAATATGGTTTTACATTAACGTGCACGGGTACCGGCTACGCCGGTGGCGCAGGCGCTGCCTGCGGTGGCAAATATATTCAATGTACGTGTTCAAGCGGTTATGAGTGGAAAGACGGAGCTTGTCAGCAAAAAATAACCGACGGGGCACATGGAGATTTGTATTATTGTAATGGTAAAGTTGTCGGGGTTAAAGCTCCAGAAATGGATTTTTATGTGGCAATGGAAGATTTGGGGTACATGAACTGGAGTAAGGCAAATAGTTTGTGTTTGAGTTATTCATTTTATGGCTGTTTGAAAGGGGCTCTGCCGACGAAAGATCAATTGTTTGTTATGTATAATAATAAATCTTCGTTAAATAGTTTGTTATCGACAAATGGAGGAGAAAATTTAACAGAAGATTTTTATTGGTCTTCTTCTTATCGTGTTTACAATGGTGCCCGTTATTACCGTATTGTGAGTATATCTAATGGTAATGAGAGCAGTTATGCCGGGACTTCTGGAGGCAATGATAATGAGAGCTATGTTCGTCCGGTGTTGGTGAATTATTAAGTTTTGGCTTGGCTTAAATTCCGGCACAACACCGGGATTTAAGGTGTGTGGTGAAAAATCATCTACCGGATTGTTTTTCTATATCAGTCTTTACAACAACGGGGAGGGGGAATATGGATGATTTTTTATAAACCCTTCCTGTCCTCCCCTTAACGGAATTAAGGGGAGGGACGCTGTGGCAAGTTGGCGCAGCTTGACCCGGTCAGTTAGTGGTGGAGAGATCGGGGCAAAGAAAGCACGATGCTTAGATTGTGTCGCTGTAGAGATAAATAAATCTGCAACTGTCATATTCGGACTTGGAGTCGATAGTTGGGGAGAATGAGGCGGAGACGACGTTCGAGCCCTATGGGACGAAAGGGGCCCACGTAGTGGGAATTTACATCCGAATATCCAGGTGGCTATGGAATCTTTGTTTAACCTGGATTCCCCGATCAAGTCGGGGAATGACAGTAGATTTATTTTTTATGAGATTGCTGCGGCGAACAAGTTCGCCTTGCAATGACAGGGGTGGGAATGGGGAGGTAGATGGAAAAAGAGGTCTTCTTATTATGATGAGAGAAAAGTTGTTATCTGTTTTGCGATGATGGATGTATCGCCGCAGGGAGGCCGGAGATTTTTATGTTCGCTATTAATCTTTATTTTAGATATTCGTCCTATACTTTCTGATAATTATCATCAGGAAACAGTTAAGGCCGGATTATGTTATATTCATTACTCGAGACGTTTAGTTTTATGGATTCCGTGGTTTATCGCGGGGTTGTCAGTTTTTTTACTGCATTTGTGCTGGTGGTGTTATCCGGAGGGCGGGTGATTGCTTTTCTGAAGGCTCATCAGGGAAAGGGGCAGCCAATCCGTGAGGATGGGCCGAAAAGCCATCTGGAGACCAAAAAAGGGACTCCGACGATGGGCGGATTAATGATTCTGGGCGGTTCAATCCTTTCGGTTTTGTTGTGGTGCGATTTGACGAATCTTTATGTTGCCGGAGCTTTATTTGTCTATGTGAGTTTTGCGCTGGTTGGTTTTGTTGATGATTATGGCAAAGTGAAGAAAAACAGCACAACCTCTTTGTCCGGCCGGCTGCGGTTGTTGATTGAATTTTCCATTGCTCTGATGGTGACGGGGCTGGTTGTTTATGGGACACATGATGAGATCCGGTTTGGGCTGAGTATTCCTTATTTTAAGGATTTGATGATTAATTTGTGCTGGTTCTATGTGCCGTTTGCGATGTTTGTGATTGTGGGAACGGCGAATTCGGTTAATCTGAGTGACGGATTGGATGGTTTGGCCGGCGGGTTATGCGTGATTGCTTTTTTGGTGTTTGCGGTGTTTGCTTATGCCGCCGGTTCTGATTTGTCGCCGTTTTTGACGATTGTGCCGATTGTCGGGGTGGAGGAGCTGGCGGTATTTTGCGGGGCGGTTGTCGGCGGTTGCGTCGGATTTTTGTGGTTTAATGCGCCGCCGGCCAAAGTTTTTATGGGAGATACCGGGTCTTTGGCGCTGGGTGGTCTGCTCGGCAGCGTGGCGGTGATGACCAAGCATGAGATTATTCTGGCGATTGTCGGCGGGATTTTTGTGATGGAGGCTTTGTCGGATATTATTCAGGTTTTCTGGTATCGCCGGACGGGGCGCCGGGTTTTCCGGATGGCACCGATTCATCATCATTTTGAGCAGCTGGGCTGGAAAGAGACAACAGTGGTGCTGCGGTTCTGGATTGTGGCGTTGTTGCTCGGACTGGCGGGGCTGTTGTCTTTGCAGGTTGTCGGAGGCTAAGCGGTGATCAGTTTTTCCAGAAACAGCCGCAGTATCATCAGCAACTGGTGGTGGACAGTTGACAAGGTTTTGCTCAGCCTGATTACGGTGTTGATTATTTTTGGGATTTTTCTGAATTTTTCGGCCAGTCCGGCGGTGGCAAACCGCATTGGCGCCGATACGTTTCATTTTGTCAAGCGGCAGTTGTTTTTTATTCCGATTGCTTACGGGTTGATGTTGCTTATCTCAATGCAGCGGCTGAAAACCATTCGCCGGGTGGCAATCGTCGGTTATATGGCGGTTGTTTTGCTGATGGTGTTGACGCTGTTTTGCGGAGAAGAAACAAAAGGTGCGTCGCGCTGGATCAGGATCTTCGGTTTTTCGTTGCAGCCGTCCGAGTTTGTGAAACCGGTGTTTGCGGTGGTGGCGGCGTGGTTGTTTGACGGGCAGAAAAGGCATCAGGATTTTCCGGGGGACATTTTGTCAACAGGATTGTACGGCTTGACAGCGGTGTTGTTGTTGATGCAGCCGGATGTCGGCATGACGATTGTGGTGACGCTGATTTGGGGATTTCAGTTCTTTTTGAGCGGGTTGTCGCTGATGTTTGTCGGGGTGATGGGGGCGGCCGGAATTGCCTTTGTTGTTTTGGCTTATTTTATGTTTGACCATGTGCATACCCGTATTGACCAGTTTTTGGCTTCGGGCGGTGAGTTGAGCTATCAGGTCAGGAAGTCTCTGGAGGCGTTTTCCAACGGGCATTTCTTCGGGCTGGGGCCGGGAGAAGGCATTGTCAAAGTGAATATTCCCGATGCGCATACGGATTTTATTTTTGCCGTGGCCGGTGAAGAGTTTGGTATGTTTTTGTGCCTGATTATTATCGGGATTTATGCGGCGATTGTTATCCGGGCGATGCATATTTCGCTCAGGGAAAATAATTTGTTTATTATTCTTTCAACGGCCGGGCTTTCCGCTTCTTTCGGCATACAGGCGCTGATTAATATGGCGTCGACCATGCATTTGATGCCGACGAAGGGGATGACGCTGCCGTTTATTTCTTACGGGGGGTCGTCATTGCTGGCAACGGCGCTCGGAATGGGAATGCTTTTGGCAATTACGCGCAAAAATGTTCATGCGGAGGATAAAGATGAAGAAAGTGAACTCTGAAACCAATCATAATCTTATTTTTCTGACGGCGGGCGGAACCGGCGGACATGTGTATCCGGCCGAAGCTTTGGCCGAGGAGTTGAAAAAAAGAGGCTATGAACTGGCGCTGGTGACGGATGTGCGCGGGAAAAACAATTATAAGGGGACGCTGGGACAGATTCCGAATTATGCCGTGCAGGCGGGCGCTTTGGTTGGGAAGTCGGAGCTGTTTAAGCTGCAGAGTTTGTGCAAAATCGGAATCGGGGTTTTGCAGTCGATTTTTCTGTTGTGGAAACATAAGCCGCGTTGTGTGGTTGGTTTTGGCGGATATGCCTCTTTTCCGTGTTGTCTGGCTGCGGCGCTGCTGGGGATTGATTTGGTATTGCATGAGCAGAATTCGGTGATGAGCCGGACGAATCGTTTTTTGAGCAAATATGCCGCGTTGGTGGCACAAAGTTTCCGTAAGGTGAAATATGCCCCGCAAGATGTGCGGACGGTTTTGACCGGAATGCCGGTTCGTTCGGCAATTGCGGCGTTGCATGAACAGCCGTGCCGGATGCCGGAAGGCGGGCGTTTTCAGCTTTTGGTGCTGGGCGGGTCGCAGGGGTGCCGGGTTTTCAGCGATGTGATTCCGTCGGCGATTGCGTCTTTGGATCCGGAGATTGGTGCCGGGCTGACAGTTTATCAGCAGTGCCGCCGGGATGATGAAGAGGTGTTGAAAGATGCTTACCGGGATGTGCCATCCAAGGTTGTGATTTCGCATTTTTTTGAAAATATGCCGGAGCTTTATGCGTCGTCGCAGTTGATTATTTCACGTTCGGGGGCATCATCCGTGGCGGAAATTGCGGCGGCGGGGCTGCCCTCAATTCTGGTGCCGCTGCCAACGGCGGCTGATAATCATCAGGTTTCAAATGCGAAAGAACTGGCGGATGTTGACGGCAGTATTGTTGTGGAGCAGAAAGATTTTACCGCGGTGTCGCTCAGCCGTCTGTTGACGGATTTAATCCGGGGGCCGGAGCGTTTAAAGCAAATGTCCGAGAATGCCAAAAAGGCGGCGATTACGGATGCGGCCGTGCGGCTGGCAAATGCGATTGAGCAGGATGTTTTGGACCGGAAAGGAGCGCAGCAAAATGCATGACGGAGGGCTGATGACCCGCTTGCCGAAAGTGCGAGGCGTTTACCGGGAGAATGAGCCACTCAGCCGGCATACCTGGTTTGCGGTCGGGGGGCCGGCGGAAGTGATGTTTTTTCCGGAAGATGAGGCGGATTTGAGTGCTTTTTTGGCGGCGTGTCCGGCCGATGTGCCGGTGTTTGTGCTGGGCGGCGGGTCGAATCTGCTGGTTAGGGACGGCGGAATTGACGGGGTGACGGTTAAGCTTGAGGCTCCGGCGTTTAAGCAGTATCGGATTGATAATGATACCATTACCTGCGGGTGCGGTCTGCGCAATGTGGAATTGCAGAAAATTATGATTAACCATGGTGTGGGCGGGTTGGCTTTTTTGTCAACGATTCCGGGGTGTATCGGTGGTTCGGTTAAGACTAATGCCGGTTGTTACGGCAAAGAGACTGCGGATGTTCTGTTGTCGGCGACGGTGATTGACCGGCAGGGAACACTTAAGAAGATCAACGTTGATGATTTACATTTGTCTTATCGTCACAGCGATTTTCCGGCAGACTGGATTATGACCGCAATGACGTTCAAGATTTATCCGGAGCCGGCACAGCGTGTTTTGGACGAGATAAATGACTATAAAAACCGGCGTTTGAAGACTCAGCCGCATCATGTTAAAACGGCGGGTTCCACTTTTAAAAATCCGGCCGGGCATAAGGCCTGGGAATTGATTAAACAAGCCGGATGTGCCGGTTTGGCGGTCGGCGGGGCGCAGGTGTCGGAGATGCATTGTAATTTTCTGGTGAATGCCGGCGGGGCGAGTGCCCGGGATATTGAGACTTTGGGCGAAGAAATCGTGCGTCGTGTGCGGGAGAACAGCGGGGTGACGCTGGAATGGGAAGTCAAACGGATCGGAAAAGAGTTGTAGAATCGGAATTATGGCGAATCAGTCCTCATATATGAAATCTTTGCCCGGCCGGCCGGTTCAGGTCTTTTTGCCCTGTGAGTGGCCGTACCGTCTGTTGGGTAATGCGATGATTCTGGGGGTGATTTTGTTTTTGGCGTCGGTGACGATTACGATTAAGACAGATTTGATTAATAAGCAACTGCTCAGTCTTCAGGATTCTTTTTATCTGTTGACATCGGAGCTTGGTTTGGTGGTGGATGATGTTATTGTCGAGGGACGGCGGCGGACAACGGCGGCGGAGCTGTTGGCGGCGGCCGGTGTGTCGCGCGGGGATAATATTCTGGAACTGGATTTGGAAGCCGTCCGCTACCGGGTCGAGCAGCTGCCCTGGGTGAAAAGTGCTTCGGTTCGGCGGCGTTTTTTTCCCAATGTGATTCAGATTTCAGTTGAGGAGCATCAGGTTAAGTGTTTGTGGCAGTTTAACGAGCGGTTTCATCCGATTGGCGAAGACGGCAATGTGATTGAGGCTGATTATGTGCCTTCTGCGCCGCTGCTTTTGATTGTTGGTGCGGGGGCGCCGGAGCATATTAATGATTTGTTGGCGGTGATTGATGACGGCAGTGCAATGTTTAAGCGGGTTAAGGCGGCGAATTTTATTTCAGAACGGCGGTGGGATATTATTTTTGATGATGTTGTTCACGGGATTACAGTCAAGCTGCCGGAGGATGATGTGGCCGGGGCGTGGAAAAAGTTGCATGAATTGGATGAGCGGAAGAATATTCTTAAACGTAAATTAACCAACATTGATTTACGATTGGCAGGAAGAGTAATTGTCAAACTGGAGAAATCCGGTTCAAAAAAAGCCGGAAAACTTAACCGGGCAAAAGAAAGCAGACTTTAGGGGTGATGGACGTGACACATTCATTTAATCGACTGACGACGGTGGCGGCTCTGGATATCGGGTCTTCCAAGGTCTGCTGCATTATTGCCAAAATCAGCCGGGACAAGCGGATTAATGTTGTCGGCTATGGGTATAATGCCTCAAAGGGAATTAAAAACGGTATTATCACGGATATTAATCAGGCGACGCTGTCGGTGTGCAATGCCGTGGAAACGGCCGAACAGATGGCTAATGAGCGGATTGACCGGGTGATTGTCAATATCTCCGGCGACAAAATTAAAAGTGTTATCAAAAGCGCTTCGATTTCGGTCAATAAAAACCGTCCGATTACCGAAAATGATATCAACAAGGTGATTGAGAAAGGAATCCACAAAATTAATGTGGAAGGCAATGAGCTGATTCATTGTCTGCCGATGAGTTATCGCTGTGACGGCGGGGAAGAAATTAAGGATCCGCGCAATATTTTCGGTGAAAGTTTGTCAGTTGATATTCTGCTCGGGCTGATTCCGGATATTTTGTTCCGCAATGTGAATACCGTGATTGAGAATGCACATCTGGAGATTGCGGAAAAGGCTTTTTCAGCCTATGCGTCCGGGCTGTCGTGTCTGGTGGAAGATGAAACGGAGCTTGGGGCGACGGTGGTCGATATTGGCGGCGGGGTGACGAATATTTGCAGTTTTAAGCATGGGCATCCGACTTATTTTTCGGCTTTGCCGGTGGGCGGGAATAATGTGACCAATGATATTGCCTGGGGGCTGACGACTTCCTTTACGCATGCGGAGCGGCTGAAGACACTGCACGGCTGTGCTTTTTTGACCAGCAAAGATGAAGAAGAGACAATTAATGTTTATCCGGTGGGTGAAGAGGATGACAGTTCTATCAAGCAGGTGCCGAAAGCTGAGCTGATCAGCATTATTACGCCGCGGGTTGAGGAAATTTTTGAGTTGGTGAACCGCAAGCTTGATGAACACGGGTTGCGTGGAAACAGCAGTCATCGTGTGGTGTTGACCGGCGGCGGCAGCCATTTGTCGGGAATCCGTGAGGTGGCGGGAATGATTTTGGACAAGCAGGTGCGGTTGGGCAAGCCGCGCAATGTGTTGAATCTTCCGGATAATCTGTATGATCCGGCTTTTTCAACGGCGGTGGGGTTGTTGCAGTTTGCTCTGAATTATGCCGAGAAAAAGCCGAGCAAGATTATTAATAAGCCGGCGCACAGCGGGACGAGTTTCGGCAAGATATTTGGGTGGATGAAGCAAAACTTCTAGCTTTAAAGTTCGTATAATGGCCGATTAGGGTGTTGTCTGCGGGTCAAAAGTGTCCTCACATACCTCTTTAACTCAGGAATCTAGGCTCGCTGTGGTCACGGTAGTTCCCTTGATTGCTAAGATTTTCTGAGATGTTACAGACAAAAAGCATCATTACTTTGATGCTTTTTGCTTAGCCATTGCTGCGGTACTTTTGCCCTTGACGTCTATTCCTCGACTCATTCTCCGAACTTTGGGACGGCTGTATAATGGCCGATTAGGGTGTTGTCTGCGGGTCAAAAGTGTCCTCACATTTAAAGCAAAAGCCCTGAGTATTGATACTCAAGGCTTTCAATTTAATCCTCTAAAAAAATAACCGGGCGTACATAAGCTTTCTCATCATAATTATAATAATCACTTGCCGGCTTATCAAAGGCAATAATCCAGGCAAGTCCGCCCATCCCATCAGCCCAATAACCTTCGTTTTCTTCGGCTTTGAGCGGTTTACCGCCCCATTTTACCAACATTGTATTTAATTCCTTAAATACTTGTGGGATATATGTCTCCATACCGGCTTTGGGCAAACTACATTTTTTATTGCCGATATATTGTTTTTCACAATATTTGCGTGCCGTTTTATAATCAAACTTCTGAGGCGCATCGTGTAAGGTAAACACCACATTGCCAAAGCGAATTCCAACCACTTTTCCGTCATATAAATATGGCTTCAGAGGATTTTCCCTGTTTTTGTCAAGGTGCGGGAGTAATATCTTGTCTGACCAATTTACAATTCTCCATACGGCAAGTGTAGTGCCTACGCCTCCGGCAAAACCTAATAAAAACTTTTTCATAACCATTATAATTTTAAAAATAATAATTTAGACAAAAATGAATTTAATCTATATCATTATCAAAGTCAAACAAAAAAATCTTCAGATAAATTTCGACGCTAACCAATATTTAATTAATTTTTGCCATACTGGAGCCAACTTAAAAAACATTTTTGGAGAATAAAAACCAATGTCTATCAAGCTTGCCGTTCCGGAAACCGGTATTACCCATCTGAAACCACGCATTTCTG
>CALXTH010000164.1 GCA_944391365.1 uncultured Alphaproteobacteria bacterium
GGTTTCCGGGGTGACGAATGCGGATATTGATACTTATATTGAAGTCCGATATCGTCAGAAGATGTTTGATGAAGTCAAAAAAGCTTTTCCGACGTTGAAGTTGGAGCCGAGTTCAGGATTGATGACAATTCAGGATTATTTGGCGGTGATTGCTCGTGAGGTTTTGGCTCATCAGCGGATTTTGCGGGTGATTCTGGAAGAGGCGAAAAAAGTTACCGGAAAGGTTTATCGTAAGCATGAGCTGCCGCTGGCAGAGCTGATTCCTGAAGAGGCGGATTGTCGGAACAAGCATGAATATACTGACCGGCAGTTGGACCATTTTCTGAAGTATATGCGGTTTTTGGTGCGGGTACAGAACAGGCTTAAATGTTGGCCGAAAGATGAAAAATTGCGTCAGGCCAAAAATGTTTCAGATCTGGTTAAGGTTTTTTATTTGAAGTAGTTGATGAAAGCAGCGTTCTGTTTTGACGGGACGCTGTTTTTTGTCGCGGGAAAGTTTGAGTCGTTGAAGGAGAAAAAGAATGCGTTTGGCTTTGTTTCAGCCGGATATTCCGCAAAATACCGGGACGCTGCTGCGGTTGGGGGCGTGTTTGGATTTGCCTTTGGATATTATAGAGCCCTGCGGGTTTATCTTTAATGAAAAAGCTATGCGGCGCGCCGGGATGGATTATCTGGAGCAGGTATCATACCGCAGGCATAATTCCTGGGCGGATTTTTTGGCGTATCGGGAGGTTCATCAAACTGAGTATGGGCGGCTGGTGTTGATGACGACGCATGCGGCCGTGCCATATACGGATTTTGAGTTTAAGCCGAATGATGTTATTTTGATGGGGCGGGAGAGTGCCGGGGTGCCGGATGATGTTCATCAACTGGTGGATGCGCGGTTGGTGATTCCGATGAAATCCGGTGCCCGTTCCATTAATATGGCGATATCAGCGGCAATGGTGGTTGGTGAGGCGTTGCGACAGGTCAGAAAGGCTGAGACAATCCGGATTTTATGAAGGAGAAGATGTCTTTGGTTTAAAATGATTTTCTGCTTTTGTTTATATTAACGTGCATAGCTTTTCTATCTTTTGTTGAAATTTGTAATTTAGTCATTATTTAAATTTCGTATATTGATTTTTAAGAAGCTGGCGCAGCTTCACCCGGTCGCTTTGCTGTTGAATGTCCTGTGTTTTAAGAACACGGGATTTTTTATTTGTCAAAATTTTAGGTTTTATTTTGAATTTATAATTTACAATAAAATTTAATTATGATATACTTTTCTTTGTATGAAACTGTATCATTAAAGAGGTGTGTCATGAAAATTAAATTTTTACTTTTGGGGACGAGTTTGTCCTTTTTACCAACTTTATCTTTTGCTCAATGTGTGGCGACGCAAGACTGCGCGACTTTAGGGTACACCGTGACCTCTTGCAATGGGGGCAAAGGCATCAGATGTCCCTTTGGAAACATGTGGGCTTGTGTTAAGTCGGATGAAGAATGTTTGCAAGCGGCGTGTGAACAATTGGATTTTAAATATGTTTGCGAAGGAGAAGGCTATGCCGCAGGTGTTGGTAAAGCTTGTGGTGGAAAGTTTCTGACTTGTTCTTGTACTAATGGGTATGAATGGACGGATGGTGTGTGTAAAAAACTTGATGCCGTACCGGTTGTTTGTGAAGTTGGTACTTTGTATTATGATGATGGAAAATGTTATGATAAGAAGATTGAGAATAAAAATTTATTGGGTGTTGTTATTTATTCTAATGGTTCAGGTGGTGGTTGGATTATGAGTGTAAAAAAACAGAGTGATGCAAGTTGGTGGGGGCCTGCTACTCCTGCAGATATTCCGGCTTTGGGTAATTTTACTTCGACGCCGAATGATCTTCAATCAAGTTGTGTTAATACGGATATTTTAGTTCAAGCCGGCAGTGTTTATGATGCTGCTTGGGCGGCTCGAAATACCAGTGTGGTTGGAACACCATCGGGTAAAAAATGGTGTTTGCCATCGGCGGGGCTGCTTGCGACAATTAATCAGGAAAGTTTTAAAAAGATAGATGCTGCGCTTGTTTTAGTCGGAGGAGACGTTTTGGAAGATCTTGACAATTTGGGGTGGGGCGGTACGGAATCAATTTGGACGTCTACCGAGGCATCAAGTGAATATGCCTGGTATTGGGAAGTTAATTCGAATGGTCCGGCGTCACATCCGTTTTTTATTTTTCGTAAAGATAGTGGGCGAGTTGTGCGTCCTGTTATGGATTTTTAGATATGATGGGAAAGGCAGATTATGCAGGAGTGTCTGCCTTTTTATTCTTGATTGAGCGCGTGACGGGTGCGGGCAATGCAGGAGGCGAGTTTTTTGATGTCAGAAGACTGTTGGGCGTTTTCATAAATGTACAGGGCGTCATGGAAACATTCCAGGGCTTCTTCAAAGTGAGAGCGGCCGGCGCCGTTTTGGCCGAGGTTATAGTGAATGCTGCCGATGTTTTACTGAGTTTTGCCCCATTCGAACGGGAGTCTTTTTTCCGTGAT
>CALXTH010000165.1 GCA_944391365.1 uncultured Alphaproteobacteria bacterium
CGGAGCCTTATTCGCTGGCACCCGCAGTCAAGTTAATGTGCGAATACCAGCATATTTATTTTTAAGTCATTATGCTAAAACGACTCATCTCAAAAGGGCGTTCAAACCCTGGCTGATGAACCTCTCACCAGTTAAAGCCATTTTAACATAACAAATCTTAAAAATCAATATACAAATTAAATACAAAACCGCAGGGAGGTAAGTTCCTGCGGTTTTGGCTTTGATGGAACCGGAAATATGTAAAAATTTTTTAGAAAAAGACAATAAGGAAAAACAATGATTCTAATTTGAACATATTTCCGGTATGATAAAATCATATCATAATTTTGGGCTTTTGTGTGTGAATTTTATGTTACAAAAATTGTGTTTTTGGTTTAATATCTGCGATTTTGTGCTTGGTTTTGCAAAGAAATCGGTATATGATTGAGGCAATAAAGAAAGAAAAGTGAAAAGGACACAAAGATATTATGACTCATGAAATGACCCAAGAGGAGATTGATAAGGAAGAAAAGGAATACAGCGCTGATTCCATTAAAGTTTTGAAGGGGTTGGATGCCGTTCGCAAGCGGCCGGGCATGTATATCGGCGATACGGATGACGGCTCGGGTTTGCATCATATGATTTATGAGGTGTTGGATAATGCCATTGATGAGGCTTTGGCCGGGTATTGTGATAAAACGGAAATTATTCTTAATCCCGACGGATCGGCAACAGTGCGTGATAACGGGCGTGGGATTCCGGTCGATATTCACAAGGAAGAAGGGATTTCCGCGGCGGAAGTGATTATGACCGAGCTGCATTCCGGCGGAAAGTTTGATAATAATTCATACAAAGTTTCCGGTGGTCTGCATGGTGTGGGCGTGTCGGTGGTTAATGCGTTGTCAACCTGGCTGCATTTGCGGATTTGGCGCAACGGAAAAGAACATTTTGCCTCTTTTGCCAACGGAAATGTGACCGAACATCTTAAAGTTGTCGGTGATGCTCCGGGACGACATGGTACAGAAGTGACCTTTTTGCCGTCTCCGGAGACTTTTACGCAAACGGAATTCAGTTTTGAGACATTGGAACGCGCCATCCGGGAAAAGGCTTTTTTGAATTCCGGCGTTTATCTGAAACTGATTGACAACCGGGGGCAAGAGCCCAAAGAGGTGGATTTTCATTATGAAGGCGGATTGAAAGCTTTTGTTTCGCACATCAACAAGTCAAAGGCTCCGTTGCATGAAGAAATTATTTATATTTCCGGTGAGGAAAATGATATTCAGGTTGAAGCCGGGATTCAGTGGACAAACGCCTATAACGAGAGCATGTTGTGTTATACCAACAATATTCCGCAAAAAGACGGTGGGACGCATTTGGCCGGGTTCAGAGGCGCTTTGACCCGCACACTCAACAATTATGTGCTGGAAAACGGTTTGCTGAAAAAAGAAAAAGTCAATCTGACCGGCGATGATATGCGCGAGGGACTGACCTGTGTTTTGTCGGTCAAAGTCCCTGATCCGAAGTTTTCATCCCAGACCAAGGACAAACTGGTTTCTTCAGAAGTGCGGCCGGTGGTGGAGGGTATTGTCGGCGACAAACTGAAAGAATGGCTGGATGAACATCCGGCTGAAGCGCGAATCATTGTCGGAAAGATTGTTGAGGCGGCAACGGCTCGTGAAGCTGCCCGCAAGGCTCGTGAATTAACCCGGCGCAAAGGGGTTTTGGATGTGGCGTCCCTGCCCGGGAAACTGGCGGATTGTTCGGAAAAAGACCCGGCGATGTCTGAAATTTTTATCGTTGAGGGAGATTCCGCGGGCGGATCAGCCAAACAAGGGAGAGACCGTAAAACTCAGGCGATTATGCCGCTGCGCGGTAAAATTCTGAATGTGGAGCGCGCCCGTTTTGACAAGATGTTGAATTCGGCCGAAATCGGAACAATTATTACGGCGCTTGGCACAGGAATCGGCCGAGATGATTTTAATGCCGATAAATGCCGCTATCATAAAATTATTATCATGGCCGATGCGGATGTCGACGGAAGCCATATCAGAACATTGCTGTTGACATTTTTCTATCGGCAGATGCCGGAGTTGATTGAGCGCGGTTATATTTATATCGCCCAGCCGCCTTTGTATAAAGTCAAAAAAGGAAATTCCATCCTTTATATCAAAAATGAAAGAGAAATGGAAAATTATCTGAACCGCGGCGGCTGCGATGATGCGACATTGGTCAAGGCCGACGGCGAGCGGATTATGGGTGAGGATCTGGTGTCAGTGGTTGAACAGAACCGCAAAGCGCACAGTTTGATTGTCGACCTGAGCAAAAATGTTCCGGAGAGAATTATTGAGCAGATGGCGATTGTCGGGCTGTTTAATAATGAACTCAGGGCTGATCCGGCGGCAATGGATGACAGGATCAAAGCTTTTGCCGAACGACTGAATGTTTTGGAGCCGGAATACAGCAAAGGCTGGCATGCCGAGCGGACAGCGGAAAACGGGATTAGGGTTTTGCGGACGCTGCGCGGTGTGACCGAAGAGCATTTGATTGAGCTGAAAGTTTTTGAAAGCCAGGAAGCGCAAATGCTCAGCCGAATGAGCGGTTTCCTGAGCGAAAGTTTCGGAGAGCCGAGCACACTGGTTTCCAAACAGGGGCTGGAAAAGAAAATCTGCGGCCCGGTTGATTTGGTCAATGCGATTGTGGCGGCCGGCAAAAAGGGGATTACAATCAACCGGTATAAAGGGTTGGGCGAGATGAATCCCGAGCAGTTGTGGGAGACAACGCTTGATCCGGAGGCGCGCTCTTTGTTGCAGGTTAAAATCAACCAGATGGAAGAAGCGGATGAGACTTTTGCAACCCTGATGGGAGATGTGGTTGAGCCGCGCAAGGAATTTATTCAGGATAACGCGCTGAACGTTGTCAACCTGGATATCTGATTTTCCGGTTTACAAAAACGATTGCCATCGCTTAAAGGGATTCTTTGAAAAAAGAGTCCCTTTAAGTTTTACATCATTTTTTCGTCCTCATATTGAATTTATAATTTACAATAAGATTTAGTTATGATATACTTGTCTTTGTATGAAACTGTATCAT
>CALXTH010000166.1 GCA_944391365.1 uncultured Alphaproteobacteria bacterium
ATATTTATGATGGTTTGCTGGATTACAACGAAGTACAACAGCGGATTTCCCAAGTTTATGACGTTTATCATAAAAAGTTGCAACAACTGATTGATAAAACATTAAAAAAATTCGGATTTTGTTTTGTGCTGGACTGCCATTCCATGCCGTCGAAGATTTGCTCGGTTATGCAGGAAGACAAACCGATTGATTTTTGTCTGGGAACACTGTTTGACCAGAGTTGTCCGGTTGAAATAAGTGATTTTATGCAGCAGAGCCTTGAGGCTTCCGGTTATAAGGTGGTGATGAACTGCCCTTATTCCGGCGCTTTTACCACTTTTAACTACTGCCAGCCGCGCAAAAATATTTATACCATGCAGCTGGAGATGAACCGCAGTTTATACATGTCAGAAAATTCACAACAAAAAAACAAAAAATTTCAATCGGTTAGCCATGATTTATGCCAGTCTGTCGGCGCTTTTGCCAAATTTTTACTGGATTTTAAAAAATAAATATGTTATAAGTCTTTTTGTTTTGTTAATGAATAGTTAATTTTTAACTATAAATATGTTTGAACCGTGCAGCTTTCAGAGAGGAATATTGCTGCAAAAATTGTCAACCAACCTCAGGATTTGATGTCTTGGAATGTGTTGAGATTATCGTAAGCCTTGAAGCAAATTGAAATTGGCATGTTTATTGCACTAGGGATATTTGTGGCTTTTCTGAGGGGATGAGAGGGATGCGCGTTGTCGTATCAAACATTTTAATGTTATTACTATTATTGCTGATGTTGGTTCAACCGGCTGAGGCCAAGACTATTGTCGGGACGGATGATGCTTTGATTTGCCGGGAAGCGGCTATAAAATATGAAAAGCAATATCAGATTAAAGAGCATATGCTTCAGACAATCGCCAATGTCGAAACCGGAAGATGGAACCAAAAGCAAGGTTTGACTTTGGCCTGGCCATGGACTGTCAACGCACAGGGGAAAGGACGCTTTTATAAAACCAAGGCAGAAGCCGTTAAAGCCGTCAAAGAACTTCAGGCCAAAGGGATAAAAAGTATTGATGTCGGGTGTATGCAGATTAATCTGAAATATCATGCCGATGCGTTTGGCAGCGTTGAAGAGGCTCTTGATCCATATAAGAATGTGGAATACGGAGCAAAGTTTTTGAAAAAGCTGTATAAGTCAAAGGGAAATGACTGGATGAAAGCTGCTATGGCTTATCATTCAGGGGTTTTGAAAAAAGCTTTGAGATACAAGAAGAAGCTGGTTGTGGCTTATGCCAAAGTTAAACAGCAGAATGCAGATTCTTCCCTTGCCGAAGTTTCGCTCAAAAAGAATATTCAAAGCAAGGCTCAGGTTAAGGAAAGCCAGAAGTCTGCGGCAATATCAAAAACAAAAGATATGCGTCAGGCTGCAGCTAATAAGGCTAAGGAATGGCGCGAGGCCCGGCTGAGAGAATATCTGGATAGTAAAGTCAGATAAATTTTGCGACATATCTGTTGCGGTTTGGCTTGACGATGGAGAAAGAGCTTAAAGATACCGGGTTGTATTGGCAGCCGCTGGGCGGGAATAATATAGACCAAATCAGCGGCCACTGCTATCGTTATACCGCAGTCAGCCGCAACAGAGGCAAAAAGATTTTTGAAACAATTATTGTCGACCTGGGCAAGTTTGATAATCATCAGGCTTTGGGTGTTAAAAATTCTTCGGCAGCCGTTCCGGATATTCGGCGGTTGCTTGAAGCCGGAAAAGATATACCTAAAGCTCTTTTTTTGACTCATTCTCATCCTGACCATTTGAACGGGATTGTTCATTATCTTAAAAACGGGTATAAGCTTCCGCCGCTTTATGCCGGAAAATATACTTTTATGATTTTGTATGACCTGTTGGTCGAATATCATGTGCCCCGTTCTTTATGGCCAAAGTTTAATATTATTACGGACGGAAGCAAAATCAGTTTTTCAGCCTTGGAGATTGAGGTTATTTCGTCATCTCATACCTGTTTCGACAGCTTTGGTCTGATTATTCGCAGCGGAAAAATTTGCGTTTATCACACCGGAGATATGAAAATCGACCAGAGCCTTTGTTTCCGTAAGCCGACGAATTTGAAACGGCTGAAAGAGCTTTCCCGTGAAATTGATTATGTTGTGGCCGATTTTTACGGAATTTATTCCGATGGTTTTGCACCCAAAGAAGTTGATACCTATAAACGACTGGTCAAGATTATAAAGAAGAACAGGAAAAAAAGGATTTTTATTCCAGTGTATCCGACGCACCCGGAAATGTATCTGATGGCCTTTATGGCGGCTTTGAAATGTCAGAAGAATGTGATTTTTTACGGGAACACAGACTTTTTTACTTATTTGAAAATGATTGTGGAATACGGGCTTTCTTTTGAGGGCATGGCCGGGAAACGGATAAAGGTCTTTTATTCGCATAACAAGGAAGATATTGCCGAGACAGAAGGCAATTTTGCAGTTATCGGGACTTATAATGATATTCCGCCCGTCTTCGGTGCAACGCATAAAAACAGTTTCGGAATTATCACCGCGGCGACATTTTTTAATCCGCTGAAGGGGCAGATGAACCTGCATAATATCAAATTTGTAACGGTGGGGGATTTTCCGGAGTTACAAGGGTACGGACATGGTTTTTTAGGGGATTATGAAGCGTTGAATAATCTTCTCGACAGGCGGCCGGTGTTTATTCCGACGCATTGTCCGGTTTTTATGATTGATGATGTCCGGGAGCTGGCTGCTTTTATCGGTTTGAAACTTATTTCACCGACGCCCCGCAACAACCAGATTTATTTATTAAAGAAGCGTACGGCAAAACTGGTCTCCTCTTTGCCACCCAAGTGGCTGGTGGTTATTTATCAGTCTGACGGAACAGCTTATTTTACCGAAGTTTTTCAGAAACCAACTTCAGGTCAGGGCTTTTTGAAACGGACAATCAGCCGGCGACGATGTGCCCGGCGGTTTAAGGCTTATTTGGTCAGAAGAAAGCATGAAAAATCCCCAAGCTCCTAAAGCTCAGGGATTTTTTGTCACATAACCTTTTCTATCGCCCTGACGGCTTTTTGATATCTTGCTTTTAACACCGCATCGGAAGGCGACTGACGTTCCAGTTCAGACAATAATTTGGTATAATGTCGTTTATCCCGTATCAGTTCCTCTTTTGGGGCTTGGATATAATACAGGTAAAGTTTCCCTGAAGGGAGGCCTGCCTTATATTTTTCCTTTTCATCCGGCGATTTTCCCTGCACCGTGTTCTGTATTTTCCGGACGGATAGAATATCTGCTCCAAAATCCAAGGCACTGCACAGAAAGAAAATTCCGCAGACGATTAACAGGCTCTTTACGGACTCTGAAAAAATATCCATATTCAGACCGAACCCCAAGCAACTTAAACCAACGGCAAAAAAGACAACTGCATAAAAATATAACCACTTCATAACAATAAATTTTAATTATACAAATATTGTTCCGGCTATATCATAAAGAAATGCCTCTGGCAAGTTTTTTATGATAAATAAAGGTGTTCATATAAAACTTTGACGCCTAAAGCAATAAGAATAAGGCCGGAACTGATTTCAAGATATTTTACGGGAAAATTTTTAAATATCCGGCAGAAATTGAAGCCCAGAGATGCATTAATAAATGTGACAATCCCAATCAGGGCGGAAGCACTCCATACCGGTTCTTTCATAAAATAAAGCATTGACCCGCTGACAAAGGCATCTATGGAGGTGGCAAGTCCGATGAAAAACAGAATTTTGGCATTCAGGATTTTGGATAATTTAGGCTGACAGTCCCCCTCTTTAAAGGCCTCACTGATGACTTTGATACCCAGCACCAAAAAAACAAAAAAAGCAATCCAATGGTCAAGCGCCTCAATATGCTGATAGACTGAGCGGGCTCCATACCATCCCAAGACCGGCATAACAAACTGTCCCAAGCCCGTGGCCGCTGATAATTTTAAGGCGGCTTTGCCTTTCCCTTTTTTGATAATCAATCCATAGGAAAATGATACGATAAACGCATCGACGGACAGAGCCAGGGCCAGCAGAAAAACTTCGGGAAAATTCATTTTATCCTCCTTTTATGTTATCCGATTTGTAGACAATAAAAGGAAGCTTGTCAACGACGTATTTCCGTTGACAAAATTAAACAACAATGTTATGGAGAGATTGTTTTTTTATCAGTATGTTTTCTAATTATGTATCTTTTAGCTTTACTTGTTGAATGGGCTGACGGGAATGTTTCTGATCTTTTAAGGAAAGATATTTCTCCAGAGGCAATTATTCTACGCAATAACAAAAAGCTGCCGCTGGGTCAGATTGTCCGAGACGGAGCTCCGGTTATTCAGACCTGGCTGCAAGAGCATCCCGAATATGAAATTGATATGATGGATTTGTTTCATAATTATTGGGAAATTGCTTTTGTTTTGAAGCTTTTGGGGCTGAAGGAAATTTATATTTTTCATCATTCTCCGCAAGCCGAAAATTTTGAAACGGATCATGTTTCTTAAAAAAGTTCTGACAAAATCAGTGTCAGGGCTTTTTTTATTGAAAAATTTATATAAAATTTTGACAGGAGGCGGCGATTATGAAAATTATCAGTTGGAATTGTAATGGCGCGTTTCGTCGTAAATTTCAGGCATTGAAAAAGTTTGGAGCTGATATCTGGGTCATACAGGAATCGGAAAGTCCGGAATATCTGGCGGAAAAAAATGTTGTCATTCCGGCCGAAACACATTTGTGGCACGGGGACAGGAGCTGCAAGGGACTGAGTATTTTTTCTTTTAATGGTTATCAGATTCAGAAGGCTGATTTTTTCAGTCCTGAATTTAAGTATGCCCTGCCGGTGGGTGTTTTGTCACCTGCCGGCAGAACACGTCTGCTAACCGGGGTTTGGGCGTCTACGGTAAAAGATAATCATGATTGGGATTATATTGGTCAGATGTGTGTTTTTATGGAACGTTATTATGGTTATTTTGATTATTTGTCGGTTATGATTGGCGACTTGAACAGCAACATGCTTTGGAACAGTTATTATAAAAAGGAACATAATTACAGCCGTTTTTTGGAATTGATGGCGGGAAATGGTTTGTTCAGTGTTTATCATGAGCTTAGCGGCCTGCCTCAAGGGCAGGAAACCGTGCCGACCAGCTATTATCACCGGGATCCGGCGCGCGGTTTTCATATTGATTATGCATTTATGAGCAAGCCGGAAATCGCCTGTCTGCGCCGATTTGATATTTCAGGAAAAGAATGGCTTGACTATAGCGATCATGTTCCTTTGATTTTGGAGACCGCTGATGAATAATTTTGATAACTATGGTGAGGTTTTTGCCCGATTGGCAAAATCTCCGTTCCGCAGTAAATTTCGATTGGGTCATCGCGAAAAAGAATACATTGCCGATAAGGGAATCGAGGTTATTCGCCGTCATGCCGAAGATTTTATTGCCCAACGGATTGCTCCGGCGGTTATTCCCAATGACGGCAGGCAGACACCGATGCGGGGACATCCGGTTTTTATTGCTCAACATGCAACGGCCTGTTGCTGTCGCGGGTGTATTCAGAAGTGGCATCACATTCCGGCAGGAAGAGAACTGAATACTGTTGAAAAAGCCTATTTGGTCGACTTGGTTATGGCTTGGATTGAAAAAAATTTAAAAAATTCTGATAGAATTTTTTAAGAAGAAAGACATAGCTCAAAGCCTCAGCAATTCTGTAGATATAAGAAAAGAGCCGCTATTATGGAAATAAAGGGCTGGCAGGAGATTAAGTCTTGAGGAATAAGAAGGGAAGCGATGTTTAGAAGATCTGGCAGCGACCGACTCTCCCGTGTCTTAAGACAAAGTACCATAGGCGCTAAAGGGTTTAACGACCGA
>CALXTH010000167.1 GCA_944391365.1 uncultured Alphaproteobacteria bacterium
AAACAATAATACTATAATTAAAAATCACTTTGCCATTGACAGAAAAATAAAAAAAAGATGTCTTCAACACAATTTAAGCAGGCGTTCACAACAAATATTATGTAAAAAAGCAATTTTTTGCTGGAAATATAAAAAAACTTATGTTACAACACAGCATCATCTCAGAATAATAAAGAAAAAGGATTTGAAAAATGGCTCGAAAATTACTCATTGCCGGAAACTGGAAGATGAACGGACTGATGGCTGACGGCGTCGCTTTGGCCAAAGGCATTGCCGAAGAAGTCAAAAAACTCGGCAAAGTCCAGTGTGAGTTTCTGGTCTGTCCGCCTTTCACTCTGCTGAGCAGCGTCAAAAAAGCCCTCCGGGGAACAAAAATCGCCATGGGCGGACAAAACTGCCACTTTGCTGACAAAGGGGCGCATACCGGCGATATCAGCCCGGCAATGCTGAAAGATATCGGCTGTCAGTATGTTATTTTGGGTCACTCCGAGCGCCGGACAAATCATTTTGAAACCAATGAGATTGTCAATGTAAAGGCTCAGGCCGCTTACAGTAATGATTTGAAAGCCGTTATTTGTGTTGGTGAAACCCTGATGGAGCGTGAAGCCGGGCAGGCGCTTGATGTCTGCAAAAAACAAGTTCTCGATTCGGTTCCGGAAAGCGCCACCTGGCAGAATACGGTCATTGCTTATGAACCGGTTTGGGCTATTGGCACCGGAAAGGTTCCGACCACGGCCGATGTCGCGGAAATGCACGCGGCCATTCGCAAAACTCTGGCTAAAAAACTGGGAAAAAGCAATGCCAATCGCATGCGCATTTTGTATGGCGGCTCCGTCAAACCGTCTAATGCCAAAGAACTTTTGTCTTTGAATGATGTCGACGGGGCATTAATCGGCGGCGCCAGCCTCAAAGTCGAGGATTTTCTCGGAATTGCCAAAAATTCAGGCGCTTTCTGATTAATTATGAATAAGGAATAAAAAACACTATGGAAACCGTTTTACTTGTTTTACATCTGCTGGTCGCAATCTTTCTGGTCTGTTTTATTCTGATGCAGAAATCCGGCGGCGGCGCTTTGGATGGATTGGGTGGCGGCTCCGGCGCTTCAAACTTTCTGAACGCCCGCGGCACCAGCAATTTCCTGACTAAAACAACAGCCGTTTTGGCAACCATATTTTTTCTCACCAGCATTTCGCTCTCAATATATTATAAAAATGTCGAGCGGAAAGCCGGCTCTATTCTGAATACGGCTCCGGTTGAACAATCTTCAGAGCCTGTGGCACCTGACGTCCCGACTGTTCCGACCGCAGAGAAATAGATGAGAAAGTTTTCATCACATAACCAAAGGCACCTCCGATCAAGGTGCCTTTGTCACTTTAAAATAAAGGACTTCTAATGACAATCAATCACAAGATAGAACATATTTTACAGCATAAGGCAAAATTCATTTTTATTACCGGAGGCGTTGTCTCGTCGTTGGGGAAAGGACTGGCTTCGGCCTCTCTGGCCAGCATCTTGCAGTCCAGAGGGTTCAAAGTCAGGCTGCGCAAACTTGATCCGTACCTGAATGTCGATCCCGGAACCATGAGCCCTTACCAGCATGGCGAGGTCTTTGTGACCGACGACGGAACCGAGGCCGACCTAGACCTCGGACATTATGAGCGTTTTTCCGGAGTTCCGGCCAAAAGAGCAGACAGTGTAACCACCGGAATCATCTATCAGCGGGTGATAGACAAAGAGCGCCACGGTGATTATCTCGGTGCCACCATTCAGGTCGTACCGCATGTAACCAATGAAATTAAGGACTTTATCCTGTCGGATATCACCGATGAAGACTTTGTTCTGTGTGAGATTGGCGGCACGGTCGGTGATATAGAAGGGCAGCCCTACCTTGAAGCCATTCGTCAGTTGGCTTATGAACTGGGCAGAGAACGGGTAATGTTTATTCATGTAACACTGCTGCCGTTTATTCCGGCCGCCGGAGAACTCAAAACCAAACCGACCCAGCATTCAGTCAAACAGCTTCAGGAATACGGAATCCAGCCGGATATGATTCTTTGTCGCTCCCAGATTGAAATTCCGCAGAATGAAAAGCGCAAAATCGCCCAGTTTTGTAATGTCAAAGAAGAAAATGTCATTGCGGCGCTTGATGTCAAAAGCATTTATCAGGTACCGATAGCCTATTCGCATGAGGGAATGGATGCTGCTGTCTGCAAATATTTTGGCATAACCAATGCCCCCGCGCCGGAGTTGAGCAAATGGGAACATATTGTCAATGTCCTGCAAAATCCGGAAGGAACGGTCAATATCGGCGTCGTCGGCAAATATACCCAGCTGCTTGAAGCTTATAAATCATTGAATGAGGCGCTGGTGCACGGCGGCATTGCCAACAAATATAAAGTCAAAATCAAATGGATCGATGCCGAAAAACTGGAAAGCGAAGACGCCGAGCAGGAGTTGGCTGATGTCAGCGGTATTCTGGTTCCCGGGGGTTTCGGCCAGCGCGGGACAGAAGGAAAAATCAAAGCAATCAAATATGCCAGAGAACATAAAGTCCCGTTCCTGGGAATATGTTTTGGCATGCAAATGGCGGTCATTGAAACAATGCGTGATGTTGCCGGTGTTGCCGATGCCGGAACCACGGAGTTTATGCCCGATTGCGAACCTGTTGTCGGCCTGATGACCGAGTGGGACAAAGACGGCGCCAAACAAATCCGCCATAAAGACGGTGATTTAGGAGGAACAATGCGCCTGGGGGCTTATGAATGTGACTTACAGCCGGGGTCTTTGGTCGCCAAAGTCTATGGAATCAACAAAATTTCAGAACGTCACCGACATCGTTATGAGGTAAATATAAAATATGAACCACAGCTGCAACAAAGCGGAATGGTTATCTCCGGGCGTTCCCCTGACGGGAAGTTGCCTGAGATTGTCGAAATTCCGACACATCCGTGGTTTATCGGCGTCCAGTTTCACCCTGAACTGAAGTCAAAACCATTTGCGCCGCACCCGCTGTTCGTCGCTTTCGTCAAAGCGGCAATTGAAAACAGTCGCCTGATTTAACGGTGCACAACTTCAAACAACAAACAGGCGAGGGCGCTCGATTCGCCCCCGCCTGTTCTTATTTACATTTACCATGTTGCCAATATCGGTAAAACATAAAACGCCATTCCTTCGACACTAGGATCTGCTCCTCCACTAGCCAAATGTACAGAATAGTATTTATTTCCATAAATACCTCCATCACTATGGTAAGTAGACGACCAATGATAATTTTCAGTCAATTTTATTCCTCCGTTTGCCAATCGTAGAGAATTAATTGTGGACTTATTATTATAAATAGCTACTAATTGATCTTTTGTTGGTAAGGCACCTTTTTTATTTCCACAAAAAGTATAGTTTAAACAACGACTATTTGCCTCATCCCAACCCATAAGCCCAAAATCTTGTAAAGCCACATAGAAATCCATATTTCCGGTTTTAACCCCAACGACTTTACCATCACAATAATACAAATCTCCCTGCGCTCCATCAAGAACTTCTTTCTTTTGGCAACTCCCGTCCCTCCATTCATAGCCGCTGGCACACGAGCATTGAGCATATTTGCCACCGCAGGCAGAGCCTGCGCCACCGGCATAGCCGGTGCCCGTACAAGTCAGAGTGAAACCAAGTTCTTGACAAAGTTTATCCCTAACTTCTTCTTCGTTCACACCCAAACACGCCCACTTGTTGCCAAATGGACATTTGACACCTTTCCCGCCATTACAAGTTGTTTCGGTGTAACCCAAAGTCACACAATCCTGCATGGCAACGCATTGAGCT
>CALXTH010000168.1 GCA_944391365.1 uncultured Alphaproteobacteria bacterium
GCGCCCCGAGAATCGTGCTGAACAACAGCGGATCCATATAAAAAATATAGCCTAAAACTTTCGGAGAATACATAAAATCCGTCAGATACATAAAACCGATTGACCCGACGCTGACCGCCATCAGCAAGACATCACGCCCAAAAAAGCGCCAGCCTTTCCGGTCAAACCACAAAATCAGCCAATAGCCCAAAAGCGCCAAGAATCCTCCAGCCCAGACGCCGACAACACTGTCATCAACCCCGAGGCTCCGGGCGATTTCCAGCGATGCGCCAACCGCAACCGTGCAAACCGCACACGCCGGATTCGCTAATGCTTTGCTCGAAATCAACAACCCGCAAGCCAAAATTAAGGTTAACATCATTGTTTTTCTCCATCTTAAAATCAAGTTGGTTTATTATTAACTTCTCTTCCGAAAAAATCAACTTAATTCTCAGATTTATCAGTTTCTTCCGCCTTATTCGTGAGGCTTTGTTCCGTCGGCACCTGAGCATCTTTGTCTTTACGCATGTCTCTCAGATAACGGCGAGTCATTTTCAACGCATTTTCAAAGTTTGAAGCTATTGAAATATTATGCCAGGTTATGTTTTCTTGCAAAAAGGCTTCATGCAAAACGCGGCGCGGCTGCTTTTTGACATTGGAAAAAATGATTTTCGTATCATATTTCTGGATTTTTTTAACAAACTCAACAATGATATTGGCGCCGGTCGCGTCAACAACCGGAACATATCCCATTCGCAAAATCAGGACTTTTGGCGTTTGCGGCAGAGTTTTCAGATAGCTTGACACTTGGGAGGCGGCACCGAAGAACAGCGGGCCGGACAGTCTCAGGGACATAACACCGTCTTTGCTCAGAAACTGGCTCAGATCCCGGCCGCCGCCCTGCTCCGTCAGAACCGTTTCATCCGTGGCTATTTCCATTTCCCGGCTCATCCGGTGCATAAAGATAATGCTTGCCATGATAAAACCAACACTGATTGCCGTGTTTAAATCCGCAATCAGGGTCAGCAGCAAAGTGACCAACAAAGTATATCTGTCGCCTCTCGGCCCCTGAATAATTTTAAACATTTTACCAATGCCCAGCATATTCCAGCCGACAATTGTCAAAACGGCCGACAGGCAGGCCAGCGGAATATATTGTGCCAGCGGAGACAGCAGCAGCATAAACAGGAAAATGAAAACGGCGTTCATCAATCCGGACACCGGGGAATAAGCATGTGCCTTGAAGTTTGTGGCGGTGCGGGCTATGGCGCTGGTGGCCGGGATACCCGAGAACAGCATACAAATCAGGTTGGCGGCACCCTCGCCTATCAATTCGGCGTTCGGGTTATGATTATCACCGCTCATCCCGTCGGCAACCGTCGCACAAAGCAAAGACTCTATTGCCGCAAGAAAAGCTATGGTTAATCCGCTGGGCAAAACCTTAATGAACAAATCAAGGCTGAATTCAGGAATCTGCGGTGCCGGCAGCAGATGCGGAATGCCACCGAAGCGGCTGCCGATGGTTTCAACTTCGACTCCTAAGAGTTTCAAAACGAAGACGATCAGTACCGACGCTCCGACACAAACCAGATAGGCCGGGAGTTTCGGACGCCGCCACTGAATATAAAAAATAATCGCAAAAGAGAATAAGGCGATAAATGTAGAGGCGATGCTCAGTTTGTCAAGATTTTGCAAATAAGCATTCCAACGCGGAAAAACTTCAACCGGAACATTATCAATCTGCAAACCGAGCAAATCCTTAAACTGGGTGGTAATCAGCAGCAGGCCGATGCCTCCGGTAAAACCGAGCACAACAGGATAGGGAATATATTTGATATAAGTCCCGAGCTTTAACAATCCGGCAAGAATCAGGACGCTTCCGGTAATCAGCATGCTCATCAGCAGCCCCTGATAGCCATAATTCTGCAATACGGTGAAGATCAGCACGGCAAAAGCCCCCGTCGGCCCGCCTATCTGGTAACGGCCGCCGGCAAACAGTGCAATGAAAAAACCGGCCACGATTGCCGTATAAAGCCCTTGCGCCGGAGATACGCCCGAAGCAATGGCCAAGGCCATGGACAACGGAATGGAAATAACCGCCACAGTCAGTCCGGCTGAAGCATCCTGTTTGAAACGCGATGTATTATATCCTTGTTTTTTGATGATTTCCCATAATTTCGGGGCAAAATTTCTTTCATAGGCCCCCAGGCATTTTCTGACGATACTGATCATTATCTCACCTTAATTTAACAACTGTTTTTCTTAAATTTTCCGAGGTGAAGTAATACTCTTTTTTTTCAGCGTGTCAAGCTATGGTCACAGCTTTTTTTTATTTTCCGGAGGGCAAAAAAATCCTCCGGCTGACGGAGGATTTGTATCTTCTTACCACTTGCCCCAATGTATCCGCTCGGGCATGGCTCGTTCCGGTTGTTTCGGCGTTTCATCCGGCCAGCCGAGTACCACGATTGAAAAAGGTTTGACATTTTCCGGAAGTTTGAAATATTCCTTTAATGCCGCCATCGGCCCGGTCATCGGGGTTGCCCCGCACCAACAGGCACCCAGTCCCAGGGCATGAGCCGCCAACAGAATATTTTCAGTTGCGGCAGCACAGTCAATATCAATATAGCTCCAGCCTTCTTTTTCCCTGCCGTAAGCAATATCTTCCCGACCACAGACCAGAATTACCGCGGCCGCATTCTCGGCAAACAACGCCGAGCGCTGCATAACGCGGAAATGCTTCAAAGTTTCACGGTCTTCAATTACCAGAAACTCCCACGGGCGGGTATTATGCGCCGAGGGGGCATATTGTCCGGCAGTAATGATTTTTTCCAAAATCTCTTTGCTTATCGGTTTGTCCTGATATTTGCGGACAGAACGTCTGGTCAGCAGACCTTCCATGAGTTCCATTTGTTTGTCTCCCTTTTAATTTACTGTTCTTCTTAAATCTTCAATTCTCGGCAGAACCGTATTTTCAATAATAAAATCAATTGCTTTTTCAACCATTCGGTCTGTATGGTGGATGGCTTCGGCAATATTTTCCAGATTTTCAGCGGTATCAATTTTTTGCATAATGTTTACATAGACTTCAGCCAGATCACTCAGCGAATCTACCAGCTCGGCAATATAAGCCTGAAGTTTGAGGTTCTCCTTGCCGCCCCAAAAGCCTTCGACATAACCGGCTTCGACTTCTTCATAACGGCGGCGGCACAGGCTTTTTAAATTCTCGCGGGAATCGGTTTTTATGCTCTCCAGGCGAACCTGATTTATGCGGACTTTTTCAAAAAGTTCATCCCACAGCCCCATAAAAAACTTGAAAAACAGTTCGGCCTCCTGTTTGGTTTCCAGGCGGGGTTCTTCTCCCTGAGGCCAGAAAGAAGAAATCACATCACTCGGACGCAGTTCCAGGTTCGGACTGCAGATTGCCCCCAGGAAACGCATTTTCACAACATACAGAGGCGTCGGGCAATGGTAATGTTCAAGCATTTTTATGAAACGATCATCACCAATATATTCATTTTGACTTTTCATTTTAAGATTCTTCATATATAAAGGTTATGACTTATTAATTTAATGGAGTTTTTTATTTTGGCAAGAAATAATTTTTTGCGGGTTGTGTGGCTCAGTCTGTTTTTGAGTTCGTGCTCGGCGCTTGAGCCGTTTGTCGACCGGAAGCGCAATGCCGGCGCTCCGGCGCCCCAGCTTTATGTCGGACGCTCAAAACCCGACAAACCTTCAATATGTTATAATATATTGACGACTGATTATAAAACAGTTAAAAAAATGGCTGACGAGGAATGTCAGAAGCATAAAACCGGTGATTATGCACTTCCGGTCAATCAGGAGGCTTTCAGTTGCAAGGTTTTGCTTCCGGCCAGAATTAATTTTAAATGTGTCAAAGCTAGATAAGGTGGATTTATCATGGATTTATCGCTTGAAAAAACAATAAACAACAAGCTGTCAAAGTGTTTTCGCTCGCTGGGGCTCAACGAGAAGTTTGCCGTTGTCAAACCTTCTGATCGTCCGGATTTGAGTGATTTTCAATGCAACGGCGCTCTGGCTCTGGCCAAAGCCGAGCGAAAAAATCCCCGTGAAATTGCCTCTGTGATTGCTGCGGAGTTGGAAAAAGATCCTGATTTTACAAAGATTTCTGTTGACGGGCCGGGTTTTCTGAATCTTTCTCTCAGTGATGCGCTGATTTCCCGCGTGTTGTGCGGAATGGCCGAAGATTCCCGGCTGGGCTGCTCCACTGTTGATACGCCCCAAAAGATTATTCTTGATTCCGGCGGGCCGAATGTCGCCAAATCACTGCATGTCGGACATCTTCGTTCTGCCGTTATCGGTGAGGCTATTCGCCGAATCGAGAAATTTGTCGGTAATGATATTATTTCCGATGTTCATTTTGGTGACTACGGGACGCCGATGGGAATGATTTTGAGCGAAATCATCAACCAGGACGGAGACCTTTCCAAGACCGAAACTTATGATATCAACCAGATTTCAGATTTTTATAAGCGTGCCAACAGCCGTTGCAAAGAAAATGAAGCCGAAAAGGAAAAAGCCAGCCGGATTACCGCTGATTTGCAGAACGGGAATCCGGAATATTACAAGGCATGGCAGCATTTGCGCCGGGTTTCCGTTGAAGCGGTCAAGAAAAATTATGATGTTCTCGGGGCTCATTTTGATTTGTGGCTTGGGGAAAGTGATGCGCATCAGGCCAGTCTTGACGTGATTAAGATTGCCAAAGAAAAGGGAATTTCCGAGGTCGATGACGGGGCGACAATTATCCGTCTGGGTGAATCAAACAAGCCCAAGCCTCCGGTTATTTTGCTTAAAAGCAATGGCGGTATCGGTTATCAGGTGACTGATATTGCCACAATCAAAATGCGGGTTGACGACCTTAAAGCGGATGAGATTATTTATGTCGTGGACAAGCGTCAGTCCCTGCATTTTGAACAGGTTTTTGAGGCTGCGGAAAAACTTGGTCTGGCTCCGCATACAACCTTGCAGCATATCGGTTTTGGGACGGTCAACGGGGCGGACGGAAAACCGTTTAAGACCCGTGACGGCGGTGTGATGAATCTTGAGGATCTTATTGCCCTTTCCAAAAACAAGGTTCGGGAATCCATGCCCGATGCTAAAGATTTGGAAGGATTTCCGTCTGTTGAAGCCGCGCAGCAGTATATTGACACTCTGGTTGAAGATATTGCAATTGCCGCCATCAAATTTCAGGATTTGAAAAATAATATTGCTTCCGGTTATGTTTTTGAAATTGACGACTTTGCCAAGTTTGAAGGAAAAACCGGCCCTTATATTCAATATGACGTTGCCCGCATTAATTCTATTATGCGCAAGGCTGAGGCGGCCGGTATTGTTCCCGGAGAGGTCATTATCACCAACCGGGAGGAGCGTGATTTGGCGCTCAAACTGGCGCAGCTTAATTCTGTCATTATGCGGACGCATGAGGAAAAAGAGCCGAGCATTATTTCTGACTATGCTTATACTTTGGCGCAGACATTCAGTTCTTTTTACAACACTTCGTCAATTCTGAATGCCGAAACGCCGGCGGAAGCGTCTTCCCGTTTGCGGCTGGCCGTGCTGACCAGAGATATTCTCAAGCTTTTACTTGATTTGCTCGGTATCAAAGCGCCCGAAGTTATGCTCAAACGCTAGGAAGCTGAGGCA
>CALXTH010000169.1 GCA_944391365.1 uncultured Alphaproteobacteria bacterium
TCCGGCTCTGCGGTCACATTGAGATCTTCCCGCCGCAGAGCTCTGATTCTATTGGGAATTATGTTTTTTATTTTAGAATCTTATGCCCTGCTATTTAGTTTTCCAAAGGAAATAATCTATCAACATTTCTTTGCCAAATTTCTTATTAATCTGAGTATCCACAGCCTGTACTACGGGATAGTCCTATCAATAATGTCTCCCCGGATATTGGATTCTTTCAAATCCTCCCGCAAAAAACAATTCCTGATTTGCAACAATAAGTTACAGGATAAAACCAATGAAAATAGTTAAATATTTAATGCTTGAACTGTTGTTTATAGCCTTTGCAATCATGTGGGGGAGTCAAATAACCTGTAATTTGAAACCACAGGAAATATGCCTTACATACCCTTTAATAAATAACAGCTATCTGGAATTTGAATGGAACAACTATTTTCATTGGTTTAGAACAGAAGAAAATATCCCCTGTCGGTTTACCTCTTTTGATAAATGGGTTTTCTTTGTTCCGGTGCTCATTTTTTATACAATATTTAAAAGCTATGGAAGCGAACATTGGAACAAGAGCCTGACGTGGCCGGTAATCATCCCGGAACTTTTCCTCTATATAATTATTTATCTCTGTTTTATCATCACACGGGCGGGGTTCATCATAACAATCGGCAGCATTTCAAATGCCGCTCTCGGAACAACATTATTTTTAGCGCCCTTGATTATTTATGCAATGTTTATTACACTGTCCGACAACACATATCTCTCTCCAAACAACACAAAATCAACAAACTGAAATTGACCTTCTGCACAAGACATAGTTTAGAATAGGACCAAACAACCAATGAAAATAGCATTCCTCAAATATCTGGCATTAGATTTTTTATTTGCTTAAACAAACGCTTAAACAGGAATAGACAGCCTCTTCCTTATTAAAGTAATCGGATTTATAAAGTCAAAAGCCTTCGGAACTTAGGCCGTGGCAACTTGTCCGATACGGGAATAAGTAAAACCGGCCGCAATAACCGTCTGCGGGTCAAGCAGATTCCGCAAATCAACAATAGTCGGCGTACGCATCAGAGATTTAATCCGGGCAAGATCAAGGTGCCTGAAATCTTCCCATTCTGTCAAAATCGCCAAAACATCAGCCCCTTTGACCGCGGAATAAGCGTCATCCGCATACATGATTTTATCCCCGAGAATCTTGCGGGCATTGGGCATTGCTTCCGGATCATAAGCCGTAATTGCCCCGACATCAGCCTTAATCAGGTTTTCAATAATAGACATCGCCGGAGAAACACGGCAATCATCCGTTCCGCCTTTAAAAGCCAAACCCAGCACGGCAATTTTAGGTGCCTCAATATCCGGCAGTGCGGCAATAATTCGTTCAGCCATTTTTTCTTTGCGCACCTCATTCCCCTTGATTGCCGCCTCAATCAGCGATAAAACAACCCCGTTTTGGCGTCCCATATAAGCCATGGCATTTGTATCTTTCGGAAAACAACTGCCGCCATATCCCGGCCCCGGATTAAGAAATTTGTCACCGATACGGCTGTCCAGCCCCATCCCGCGGGCAACTTCATAAATATCCGCCTGAGCCTTCTCGCAGAAATCAGCCATTTCGTTAATATAATGAATTTTCAAAGACAAAAAGGCATTGGACGCATATTTGATTGTCTCGCTGGAACGCCGGCTGACACAAAGAATTTTAGCCTTGTGTTCAAAAGGCTTGTAAAGTTCCCTGAGCAGAGTGCAGGCCTTTTCCGTATTGGCCCCGATAACGATTCTGTCCGGATTGAAAAAGTCATGAATGGCAAAACCCTCCCGCAAAAACTCCGGCAGAGAAACCACATCAAAATCAGCCTGCGGATTCTTTTTATGAATAAGGCTTTCCACATCATCCCCGGTACCGACCGGAACGGTTGATTTGGTCGCAATAACCGTATATCCCCGCAAATGTTCGGCCAACTCCGTCGCCGCGGCATGAATATATTTCATATCCGCCTCTTTGGTCACCGGATGCGGAGGGGTTCCCACGGCGATAATCACCAGATCGGCATTCTCAACCCCTTCTTTCATTGACGTCGTAAAAGAGATTCGCCCGTTAGCAACATTCTTTTTGAACAGCTCCTCCAGCCCGTCCTCATAAATCGTCAAATGTCCGTTGCGCAGCGCTTCAATTTTGGAAATTTCCCGGTCAATGCAGATAACTTCATTGCCGAGTTCGGCCAAACCAACGCCGGTCGGCAGCCCGACATAACCCGTACCGATGATTCCGATTTTCATGCGACACCTCTTAACAATAAAATCCGATTCGAAAACAAAATTCTTTCTATTTTGCCTGCTCAAGCTTTTGTTTCAAATCCGTACCTGACTTAACATATTTATCAACAGCCAGAGCGGATTTGCGTGCCATCGCCAGACATCCTGGCCCCGCAACACAACCGCCTTCACAACACATAACCTCAATCATGTTGTTGTCACAGCCTTTCAGAGCATATCTTTTCAATGTTTTGAGACTTTCTTTGGTCAAACCGTCAATAGTTTCCGTCCGGATTTCCGTTTTTCCTTCCACCAGGGATTTAACCGCACCGGCCACCCCTCCGGTAACCGGAAACTGGCGTCCCTGATAACAGGAAACTTGCGAAAATTCAAGCGCTTCACATTCTTCAACCTTAATACCATCAGCCTCAAACATGGCGCCCAGCTCTTCAAAAGTAATAACATAATCCACAAACGGATCACCTTCGGCCTCCACCCGCTTGGCATAACAGGGCCCGACAAATACGGTAGCATACTCCGGATGCTCTTTTTTAACCAGCTCGGCGGCATAATACATCGGGGTATGCGTATCCGAAACATAAGGGGCAATTTCGGGAATACTTGTCTTGGCCGCACGGAAATATGCCGGACAGCATGACGTGGTCATAAACTTCTCACCTTTTTCCATCCGTTCAATAAATTCCGCCGCCTCTTTTTCTGTTGTGATATCAGCCCCGACAGCCACCTCAAAAACATCGGCAAAACCGAGCTTTTTCATTGCACCGACAAGATTATTGATTGTCCCGCCGAACTGGCCGAGAACAGCCGGAGCCAGCAAAGCCGCAACCTTTTTACCGCTGTCTTTCATCAGCTTCAAAACATCAATCATCTGATACGGTTCGACAATCGCACCAAACGGGCACGAACGCAGACATTTGCCACAGGAAATACACTTATCGTTATCAATATGCTCTTTCCCGTTTTCGTCCTTGGTAATAGCCCCGACCGGACAAGAATCTTCACAGGGAACTGGTACCTTGATAATCGCGTTGTACGGACAGCTGTTCAGACAAATACCACAGTTAATGCACAAATCCGGATTAATCTGCGCCCGATTGGCTTCTGAAAAAGAAATGGCACCTTTGGGACAATTAACCTGACAGGGGCGCGCAATACAACCGCGGCAGAAATTGGTCACGACATGCTGCTGCTTCATGCAGGCGGCACAGGCGGCGCTGATGACAGAAAGCCGGCTGGGCAGAAGCTTTTCGCGTTTCAACGCTTCTTGACCGTATTCATTCAGCGATTTCTCCGAACCCTCTTCATCGGCGGGAACAAAACCCATCACCGCCATGGCGATTTTTTTGATAATATCACGATCAATTTCCCGGCTGGCATGATATACAACCGACCCCTCCGGCGAAATCATTTCCGGAATGGCATCGGCATGGGCAAAACGGTCTTTAGTAAAACTTTCGGCAACTTTGACAATAATCTGGTTTCTGATGGGGGCCACGTTGTTTTTCTGTGGTAACATGTTGTATCCTCGACAGTTAAATTTCAAACATAAAAAATTAAGAGCAATTATAGCTGTTGCTAACGAAAAATCAAACACTTTTTGATTTATATCACATATCCGGCCGTTCAAAAACATCAGGCTTGCACATCGGCGGATATCTGATATGCTGAAACGGTATTGTTGGCACAAGGAAAGGTTGAATATGGAAATAATAAATGGCATTCTTCTCTTGATTTTTTGTATTGGAATCTTCTGGAGCTTTTACCGACTGCGGCGGATATCCCGCATTATTGCCGAGGCACAGAAAATGGAATCAGTCGGCCGTCTGGCCGGCGGCGTGGCTCATGATTTTAACAATATGCTGGCAGGGATATGTTCGGCCGCCGGATATATAAAATTGCACCTTGATAAAGACAGTGAACTTCATCGCTATGTTGACATAATCTCCGATTCTTGTACCCGAGCCTCTCATCTGACGGCACAATTGCTGATGTTTTCGCGAACAGCCTCGGATTCTACCATGCGGATAGATGTTCATGCCGGACTTGAGGAAACGATTTACCTGCTGCGGCACGGTCTGCCGCCCGACATTAATGTTGAAGTCAGCGCCAAAGCTCAAAAACACATTGTCTGCGGTTATCCTGATGCTTTTCATAACCTGATTATCAATCTGGGGTTGAACTCCCGGGATTCCATGCCGCAAGGCGGTACCATCCGTATTCTGACCGACAATGTAACATTAAGCCGCTCCGAAATAAAAAGAATGGTTCTTCCGGCATCTCCCGGAGAATTTTTGCACCTGTGCGTCAGTGATACCGGCAGTGGCATTCCCAAAGAAATCCTGAGCAAAATTTTTGATCCCTTTTTCACCACCAAAGCCGAAGGGGAGGGAACAGGACTGGGACTGCCGGCCGTTTACGGCATTGTCAAACGCCACAACGGAACCTTGAAAATAGAAACCTCACCGGCTGGAACGGATTTCCATGTCTATTTGCCGCTGGCCCCGGCTGACAGCAAACTTCCGCTGTATCATGCCCGAACCTCCTGCCGCCTGCCGGGCAGCCTGAATTACCGGATATTAATTGTTGATGATGAGCCTGTCCTGCTTGAAGTCCTTAAAGCAGTTTTGGAAGAATACGGCGCCGATGTCGTTTGCGCGGACAATGGAAGTGAAGCGCTTGAAATTTATCAGGATTCGCCTGAATCTTTCGACCTGATTATGCTGGATGTCATCATGAAAGCTCCGGACGGAATAGCGGTTTACCATGTACTCAGGGGCATATCTCCCTGTGCCAAAGTTGTATTCATGAGCGGCTATAACGAAGATACGGTATTAAACGATATTTTGCAGAATGACAATAACGCCGTTTTTATTTCCAAACCTTATCAAATTCCGGATATCCTGGACAAGGTCTCCCGCCTGTTAGGAAAAAATTAGCGATTTATGGCTAAAATAAACAAAAGAGTCGGATAAAGAAACAGAGAAATGATAAAAGCTAAGAACATATCGCCTGAAAGACAATTGCTTGAGGCTTTGGACCGGGTTGCCAAAAACACACTCGGCTACTCTGTACTGTACATAAATATTTCCAAATTAAAACCAAAAAACCGACACCCCCGTTTCATCAAAGTCATTGCCAAATCATTTGACAGTGTCGTTGGCAGTGTAAACGGCATCCTGTTTATTTTAAGCAATGGCGATATCGCGATTCTGAGCAAACATATCACCCCGGAACTGGTCGATGAAGCCGTTAAAAAACTCCGTCAGGGGCTGGCCGCAGATCCCCTTCTGGTCCAAAACAGCAGAGATTTTGCTAAAGTTTATGATTTCCCACGCGATTTTCTGAGCTTTTATGAACAAATATCCCGGATGGAACAGCAGGAAGCCGAACTGCTGCAAACGATTGTTCCGCCCAAAAAAGCCGTAACGGCCGGACAGGTGGAAGATATTATCGCCGTGCTTGATGCCGTGGATATCGCCGAGATTGTGAAAAGACAAAGTGTTCTGACAATCAACGGCAAAGGCAGTTTTTCTCTGCTATTGCAGGAATTTTTTGTTGCGGTTAAGGACTTGAGCAAATATTTTAATGACCGCCTGGACCTGCTGGCCAACCGCTGGCTGTTTCAATATTTAACCATGTTTCTGGATAAAAAAACGCTGCAGGCTTTTTCAACAGCCGAAATCAGCCGCTGGCCGGATAACATCAGTCTGAACCTGAATCTGTCTTCGGTATTTTCGCGGGAGTTTGTATCTTTTGCCAAAAGTTTTCTCAAACCGGGGCAGAAAGTAATCGTGGAAGCGCAGATGATGGATATCTTAAACAATCTGAGCCTTTATACGGAAGCAAGAGAAATTTTGCATAAAGGCGGCCATAAAATCCTGATAGATTCTCTGAGTCCGGCATCACTGAGTATGCTGAATATTGAAAAGCTGGCCCCCGATATGGTAAAAATCTTTTGGGAGCCGCTTTTGGAATATGATTCGGATAATGAAACCTTAAAACACACGGTTGAATGCCTGGGCAGTGAAAATGTCATCTTGGCCAAATGTGATGGCAGTGAAGCCCTGAAATGGGGATTAAAATACGGTATCCGCTCGTTTCAGGGGCCTTTTATTGATGAAATTGAAGTCGCCCATATTCGCCAAAATTGCCCCGGCCGGCAGAATTGTACAATACAGGAATGCCTGAAACGCCACCGTCTGCTGCAGGGAAGCCAGCGGAACGAATGTGTGGCAACCGATAATCTGGATAAACTTTTGTGAGGAATGTATGTTTTTATTTTCACGACATAAAGCGGATGAAGATAAATCAAAGGAACCTCAGCCGAAAAAAGAAATAAAAAAAGATCTTCAAATCCAGGATTATATCGCCCGGATTGCCTCGGAGCAAAAACAATACAAAGCGTTGTATATTTATGCCCACAAGCTGAAAAGCAGCCAGCATTCCCAGCAGCGGCAAAACCTTCTGGAAACATTTAGCGGAACGGCCAAAAAATTCGGCGGTGAGATTTTTGGGCTGCCCAACGATGACATGATTGTCATTTATAACAAAAAAGCCGAAGAAGAAATTTTGGCCTGCCTGATTAAAATCCGCTATACGTTTCATGATGACCCGCTGTTTAAAGATGCACTTGATCTGGAACAGGTCGGTTTCATCAAATATTTTGAGCTTGGAACCGAACAGGCCGCCTTAAAAGAGGCCATTAAAACCGCAATGGACAATGCAGCCTTGCAGTTTTCCGGAACGAAGGACGGTTCTTCGCCTTCATCTGAAACAAATTTTGTCCGGCCGCGTTTTGGTGTACGCAAAATGCGGCGGGAACTAACGCCTGACATGCTGAGCAAAGTACAAAAAGCGCTGGCCATGACGGATTTTTCCAGCCTGATTCGCCGGCAGTCCGTCTGTGCCGTTATCGGCAAATCAAGCCCCCAGGTGCTTTTTGATGAAGTTTTTGTTTCCATTGCCGATTTGCGGGATATTTTGCTGCCGGATGTTGATCTGACCTCCAACCCGTGGCTGTTTCTTGATTTGGCGGGCACATTGGACAAACGGGTCCTTGTCCATGTGATTCATCATGATGACGGGGCGCTGACAAACAATTTCAGCCTGAATCTGAATGTCTCGACCATTTTGTCGGATGAATTTTTGGAATTTGATGAAAACATCAACGCGTCCATGCGCTCAAGCATTGTTCTAGAACTCCAGCTGACCGATATTTTCAGTGACATCAAAGCCTTTATGCTGGCCAAAACGTTTGCCCAGTACCGCGGCTATAAAATCTGCGTTGATGGCATCACCGTTGATAAGCTGCAATATCTGAACCGGACAAACCTCGGAGCGGATCTGATAAAAATCATCTGGCATCCGAGCTTTATGGATGTCATTAATGATGACAAACATTTCATGGACTATGTCAACCGGGCCGAACGCGCCAAAATGATTCTCTGCCGGGTTGATGATCCTAATGCGGTTGAAGTCGGAAATTCCTTTGGTATCAATCTTTATCAGGGGCGTTATATTCAGCGCCTTCTGGCCAATGTTCCCAAAAAAACAATCTTTAGTATCCGTTAAACCTCTCCGGAAAAATCAATCGTGCCATTCTGGAAAATATTTTTGCAGAATAAAATTAACGTCCGTTATTTTGAAGAGCTGCCGCAACAACAAAAGTCCGACTTTCCTGCTCTACGGTCGCAATATAAGTTTCCTGATATTTTTTTGCCCGTTTTTTCAGACCCTTGCCAAAACGGGAAGTCTTTATTTCACCGCTCTTAACTTTTCCGTCAGTTTGTTTATGCATAAAGAAACTGCGCTCTTTAATCAACATCCGGTAAAAAGCTTCTTCGGCCTTCGGAGAAGAGGCCAGTTTGTTGATTTCGGCAACTCGTTCGGCCGTATTTTTGGGCAGCCTGACCTGAGCCCCTTTCTGACGAGCCGCTTTCAGCCCCTGGTTGACGAAGCTTTGTACTGTTGAAGGCTTATGATTGACATACATGTCAAACATCAGTAGAGCAATGCTTTCATTGCGATAATCCCCGATTCTGTAATGCTCAAAGTACTGTTTTTGATAAATTAGCTTGGCTTGTTCCCGGGTCAGAGCTTTGACCGATTTCGGAAACTTTGCCTTCCGGGCCTCTTGAGCGTGTTCTTTCCAAAAAGTATTGAGTGTTCCCTGAATGATGCCCATATTGGTCGGCTGATCAATGGTGCGGCTGTCGGCATATCCGCCTTCATTGCCGAATATTTCATCCATAAATTTATCAAAAAGGATTTTTTTGTCTTTCTCCGTACGGTGAAAAGGCTTGATTTTCTGAGCCTCCTCCAAAAATGAAGCTGTTTTTTCATCTGCTTTTTCAAGAGTTGATGACGCTTTTGGGGTTTTAATATTTTCGGTTTTATTTTCAGATGAGGATTCTTTGTCTCCGGATAAAGACACAACATGACCGGCGGTGGCAACTGCTCCTGCAACTGAAATACCGACCAGAAACTTTTTGGTCATGTCCTGCAACTGTCGGGAGCCTCCGGGCAAATTAACGGACTGAACCCCGGCTTTGACAAACCCGGCAAGGGAAACCGCTGCAAATTTTGCATGATCTTTGTATTTTTCGAATAAATAATGCCGGTAGTCTTTTTCCATCTGGTCAACATAGGCCTTGGAAATCAAAACACGATAACCCTTTTCCGGATAGGCCTCGCTCAGTTTACGGGCCAGACTGACGGCTTTGTTGTACTTGCGCTGGCAGCGGGCTAAAATACTTTCAATGATTTCCGTATCTTTTCTATTCTTGTGGCGTGTGCTGAAAGGCGCAATATAACTGACACCGTTCAGCCGGACGATTCTCGGCGTTTCTCCGGCCTGATGATATTTTTCAGCTTCAATAAACTGCAAATCCAGATAATCACTGAAAAAGCATTTTTTGATCAGCTCATCATCTCCTTCGCGGGCATACTCAAACGGAATAATGAGAGATTCATTATTTAAAGTAATTTTCCGCACCGGCAGATTATGCTTTTGGTATTCTTCAATTAAAAAATTTTTGTTTTTGGCATCCATAGTCTACCCGGAAGATAATTAAACTTTTCTTTTATTATAGAACGGATTTATTACTTTTTCAATAATATTTAAGCTATCGGATTTAGAATCATTGACAATCAATATTGCGGGTTATAGATATTATTTTATAAAAATGATAACTTTTTCGGATAACACCAATGAAAGAAACACTGCCGCCGATGGATGAATTTTTCCCGCTGCTGATCGGAACTTATATCCGGATTGCAACCGTTGTCAAATGCCTGAAAGCCGAAGAAGCCGGCGGTGAATATGCCCCGCAGACTGCAAAATTTAAAATATCAAAAGAAGATTATACCCGCTTGCGTGAAAGCGGACTGGATTCGCCGTTGTTGGGGCTGACTCTTGAATATGATGAAGACAAATCGCTTTTATCGGTTGCTCCGGATAAATACGTACTGGATTTATACACCAACAAAATCATGCGGGAAGTTGCCTTGCAGCAGGCTGAAGATTTCAAAAATAGATATTCAAAATTTATCACCCTGCAGGAATAAATATTTGTTCACTCAGGAAACGATTTTCAACCCGATAACCCCGAAAATAATCAGGGCAACACTCAAAATTCTGGACAATTTTCGGCTTTCCCCGAAAAAAATCATGTTAACCAAAACAGCACCAGCCGTACCAAGCCCCATCCAGACGGCATAAGCAATGCTCATATTCAGATAGGTCAATGACTGGTATAAAAACAGATAAGACAAAGCAAACCCGCCGGCAAACAGACATAAACTGAAAGCTGTTTTTTCCCGACTGAATAATTTTAACCCGACAACGCCGATAATTTCAAGTGTTGCCGCGGCAAGAACATAAAACCAACCTGTCATTTCTTTTCTCCGGAGTGTTCGGGAACTTCATTTTCGGACAGCTTCAAACTGATAACGCCGATAACCAGCACCCCGATAAAAAAGCCTTTCGCAAATGAAAAATCAACATGAAACATAAATGTATCCATCAATGCCGAACAAATTGTTCCGACAGCCGAAAACACCGCATAAACCGTCCCGGTTTGAACAGATTCGCAAGCCTTCTCCAAAAAATAAAAATCAACAATAATAATTGCCGCAATAAGGGCAAAATCAAAATAACTTTCAGCAACATTAAAGCCATAAACCCAGAGCAATTCAAACAAACAGGTCAGAACCACATATATCCATCCCTTGCTGATTTCTTTTCTCCCAAAAAAAAATTAAATCTCTTGCATCAAACTATCTGAACAGCAGGAAAAGGTCAAGAAAATCTTAAACGGCTTAAACACGGCTTTTTCAATAATCCCACTGACAACGCTTCAGATCAACATGCGTGTCATCTTTGAAAATAACGCCCTCATTGAGAAGCAGTTGTCTTTGGTCATCCCAGCCGGGAACCAGTCTGCCGCAGTGATTGACGATTCTGTGACACGGATATTGCCCGTAATATTGAGAACGGCTCAGAACCAAACCGACCAGCCGGGCATTCTTACGCCGCCCGATGAGTCGGGCAATTTGTCCGTAGGTGGCCGCTTTTCCCTCCGGAACTTCTTCCACCACGGACAATATCTCATAAGCTAAATCATCATCCAATATCTGTTTCATGCCTTTTGTTCCGTAGAATGATTTTCCTTTTTTATAACGGAAACAAACAAATAAAGCAACCTTTTTGACGACACCGGAAAAAGCACAATCAAAAACGGCTGCCGGAAGAATGTCATTCATATTTTCAAAATAAACCGGAAAATAACAGAGACATTTCTTGTATTTTTTGTACCTTCCGAAAAAAATTTGTCTTGACTTTTTCAGACTCCGATTAATACCATAATGACGGTTTAATAAAACTTATAAGGCGAACAATGACAACCTGGAATGAAAAAACATTATATCTTGGGATGGATGTCGGTTCAACAACCGTAAAAGCAGTTGTTATTGACGACAAAGAGAATATATTGTTTTCCACATATCAGCGGCACATGTCCGAAGTTCGTAAAAAGATTGTTTCCATCCTCCGCGAAATAAATGTCCGTTTTTCCGATACTTTATTTAAAATAAGTCTGACCGGTTCGGGAGCCCTGTCATTGTGCAGCCGCCTGAATATCCCTTTCGTGCAGGAAGTCATAGCCTCAAGCCTGAGTATAAAAAAACAAATACCGGATGCCGATGTCATTATTGAGTTGGGCGGTGAAGACGCCAAGCTGACCTTTCTGACCAGCGGAACCGATTTGAGAATGAATGAAACCTGTGCCGGCGGAACCGGAGCCTTTATTGACCAGATGGCATCTTTTTTGAATATGGATGTCGGCAAAATGGATGAACTGGCGCTGAAATATAAAAATATTTATCCGATTGCTTCCCGCTGCGGCGTATTTGCCAAAACAGACATTGTCCCGCTGATTAATGAAGGGTGCACCAAAAGCGATATTGCAATGTCAATTATGCAGGCCGTAGTCAACCAGTTTATCGGTGGCTTGGCGCGGGGGCGTGAAATTGCCGGAAAAGTTGTGTTCCTCGGCGGGCCGCTGGCTTTTATCAAATCTTTGCGGCAGTGCTTTACCGAAACGCTTAAACTGGAAGCCGAAAATGCGGTTCTGCCCGAAAGAGCCGAACTCTTTGTTGCTTTGGGCGCTGCGCTGCATGCTTTAAACAGTTCAGAAAATGCTGTCAGTCTGACGGAACTGACCGCGGCTCTGGAAAAACTGGATGAAGAAAACAATATTCGGAAATTGCCGCCGCTTTTCAAAGACCGGCAGGAAAAAGAAGAATTTGACCAAAGACACCACCAAACGGATATTCAAACTTTTCCACTGGAAGAATATGAGGGCAGGGCATGGTTTGGCATAGACAGCGGTTCCACGACGGTAAAAGCTGTTTTGATTGATGAACATAATCGCCTGCTTTATTCCTGGTACGGCCCCAACAATGGCGATCCGTTTCGTCAGGCTCTGAAAATTCTTGAAGAAATTTATTCCCGTGCCAAACCGGAACTCAAAATTCAGGCCGCGGCAGCCACCGGTTATGGCAGTGCTTTGCTGAAAGCCGGATTGAAGCTTGATATTGATGAAGTTGAAACCGTGGCGCATTGCCAGGCGGCAACTTTTTTTGCGCCTAAAGCCAGCTTTGTTCTGGATATCGGCGGGCAAGACATAAAATGTATGAAGTTGAAAAACGGCATTATCGAAAAAATCGGTTTAAATGAAGCCTGTTCTTCCGGTTGCGGCTCCTTTATTGAGAACTTTGCCAAATCGCTGAATATGGATATGCCGGCGTTTGTTGATGCGGCAATCAAAGCCCGACATCCGGTCGACTTGGGAACACGTTGTACGGTATTTATGAACTCAAAAGTCAAACAGGCGCAGAAAGACGGTATCTCTGTCGGAGACATCGCTGCCGGCCTGTCATATTCGGTAATTAAAAATGCTTGCTATAAAGTCATCAAAATCAATGATGTTGCCGAACTGGGAGACTGTATTGTCGCACAAGGCGGCTCATTCCTGAACGATGCACTTCTCCGGGCGTTGGAAATCCAGGTCGGAAAACCTGTTGTCCGCCCCGGGTTGTCCGGGTTGATGGGAGCATTCGGCGCAGCTTTACTGGCCAAAAAACGCGGTCCCGAAAACGGCAGCCAAACCGCTCTTATAACCCTGGATGAAATAAAAGAACTGCAAATAAAAACCACCAATGCCAGATGTCAGGGCTGTACCAATCACTGCATGCTGACCGTCACGGATTTTGGCGGTAAAAAGAAATTTATCTCCGGCAACAAATGTGAAAAAGGGGCAGGGCTGGCTAAAAACAACAAAATCAACCTGTGCGCCTATAAATACGCAAGATTGTTTGAACATTATAAACCACTGCCCAGGGAAAAAGCCGTTCACGGAACCGTCGGCATTCCCCGGGCTCTGAATATGTACGAAAATTATCCGCTGTGGTTTACACTTTTTACACATCTGGGCTTCCGGGTAGAGCTGTCGGCACCGTCGTCCAAAAAACTGTTTTTCAGCGGCTATGGCTCAATCCCGTCACAAACCGTGTGCTATCCGGCCAAAATGGCACATGGGCATATCATGGATTTGCTGAAAAAAAACGTAGACTATATTTTTTATCCCTGCATCCCCCGGGAACAGAAAGAATTTGCATCTCAGGAAGACTGTTATAATTGCCCGGTCGTAACAGGATACCCAGAATTGCTGGCCAAGAATATCTCGGAACTGGCAGAAAGCGGTACCCCGTTTTTTGCGCCGTTTTTGCCTCTGGATGAAAAAATTCTGGCCAAAAGACTTAAATCAATTCCGCTGTTTGACGGTTTTTCATCGCTACAGTTGCGCATGGCCGTAAAAAGAGCTTTTGTGGAACTGAGAAAATTTAAGAAAGATATCAGAAATGCCGGTATTGAGGCTGTTGAAAAACTAAAGCAGAACGGCGAATACGGCATTGTTCTGGCCGGCCATCCCTATCATATAGACCCGGCCATCAACCACGGCATCCCCGAACTCATCAATTCCTGCGGGTTGTCGGTTTTGACAGAAGATTCGGTCGCCCATCTGCGCCCCAATCCGGAAGCACTGCGCGTCCGTGACCAGTGGACATATCATTCCCGTTTGTATCGGGCAGGAACATTTGCCGCGGATACCCATAATCTGGCAATTTTGCAGCTTGTATCTTTTGGCTGCGGCGTCGATGCCATAACGGCAGACCAGCTGGAAGAAATCGTGACCTCCAAAGACCGTCTGTATGCACAAATAAAAATTGATGAAGGTGACAATTTGGGGCCGGCCAAAATAAGGATTCGTTCTCTCTTGGCCGCCCTGAAAGACAGACAGCGTGAGAAAAATGCCGTCTCAAAACCGGTTTCAAAGAAGGTTCCCGTCTTTACCAAAGAAATGAAAAAGACCCACACGATTCTGATTCCTCAGCTTTCCCCGGTACATTTTCAGTTTATGGAAACAATATTTGCCAGTGAAGGATATAAGGTTGCCCAGCTGCCGAAAGTTGACAAAAGCGCAATAGAACTGGGATTAAAACATGTCAACAATGATGCGTGCTTTCCGGCGATCGTGGTGATCGGACAGTTGCTGCAGGCCATTCGCAACGGCAACTATGATACCGATAAAATAGCACTGCTGATTTCTCAAACCAGCGGTGGCTGCCGGGCTTCAAATTATGCCGGATTGTTGCGGCGGGCGCTGGCGCAATGCAATATGGCTCACATTCCGGTCATAACCATGAACGTCAGTGGCAATGTGGACAGTCCCGGTTTTATTCCCGGACATAAAATCTTGCTGCGCTCCATTATGGCCGGCTGCTACGGTGATGCGTTAATGCGGATGATAAACCGTGTCTCGCCCTATGAAAAAGTCAGGGGCAGTACCCAAAAACTGGCGGACAAATGGGTTAAAATTATCAAAAAAAATCTGAAAAGCGGTAATATCATCACTTTTAATTTTAATATGTTCCGGATGATTCGGGCGTTTGACAAACTGCCGCTGAAAGATATAAAAAGAAAACCGAGAGTCGGACTGGTTGGCGAAATTTTGTTGAAATATCATCCGGATGCCAACAATCAGGCCGCCAGGATAATAGAAGAAGAGGGCGGAGAGGCCGTTATCCCGGACTTGATGGATTTCATGCTTTACGGGTTTTATGATCATATTTATAACTATAAATATCTGCAGGGGTCCTGGAAAGCTTATGCCGTGAGCCTGTCAAGCATTGCGTTTCTGGAATTTTGCCGTTGGTCCATGCGTGTGGGTTTTGCTTTTTCAAAACGCTTTGAGCCGCCGGTCTTCTTCAAAAATCTGCGGAAAAAAATTCGCGGCCTGCTGTCTTTGGGGCATCAAACCGGAGAAGGCTGGCTGTTGACGGCTGAAATTGTTGAACTGCTGGAAGCCGGTGTTGACAACATTCTGTGTATGCAGCCGTTTGGATGCCTGCCCAACCACATCACCGGAAAAGGATTTATCAAAGAAATAAAAAAACGTTTTCCGAATGCGAATATCATCGCCGTGGACTATGATCCCGGCGCCAGCGAAACCAATCAGATCAACCGCATAAAATTAATGATGTCAGTTTCCAAACAAAACGCGGAAAAAAAGAAACAATAAGGAAAAAACTCGATTCTCAGCGCCAGAATCAGCAGCACTGTTCCAATCATATCCGGGTTTGTAATATTTGTATCCGATAAAAAAGCCTGTTTACCGAAGTAAACAGGCTTAATGTCGAAATAAATTTCTTATTAGCGACTAAACATCTAAATCCAATATGCTAAGAAATTTACTCACTACCCATCTAAATAGAAAAAATAAAAAATGTCAACTTGTTTTTATAAAAAATATGAGATAAAGTAAAACAAGCAGATATTTATCGGGAGATAAAAATATGAAATACCGGTTGGGTCTTGATATGGGAGCAACATCAATCGGCTGGGCAATCTTTGATATGGAGAATAATTGCCTTGTTGATATGGGGGTAAGAATTTTTGACGACGGCAGGGAAGACAAAAGCAAGGCTTCCTTGTGTGTCAAAAGAAGAAATGCCCGAGGTGCCAGACGTCTGCTTAACCGGAAACATATTAAAACCCGGACATTATTAAAAACTTTAACCACCCTTGGCCTCTTCCCCGAAGATGAACATGAAAAAGAAAAGTTAAAAAAACAGGACCCTTATGAATTGCGGAAACGGGCCCTTGATGAAAAGTTGCAGCCTTATGAACTGGGACGCGCTCTAATGCAGCTGGGAAAAAGAAAAGGGTTTAAATCCAATCGTAGGGATAATCAGGAAGAAGGCGGAAAACTCAAAAAAGGCTTTGCCGAATTACAGGAAGCCATGCAGGCGGAACACGCCAGAACTTATGGTGAATTTTTATATCAAAGGAAAAGAAACAACCCGCAAAAAGCGATTCGCCTAACAAAAATGTTTGATGAAAACGGAAAGTTTTTAGGCGGATTATTTCCGTTTCGGGAAGTTTACCAAGATGAATTTGATATAATCTGGGATAAACAAAAAGAATACTATCCCCAAATTCTGACCGAAGAGAACAAACAAAAAATAAAAGACATCATATTTTTCCAGCGTCCACTGAAAGAACAGGAAGAAGGAGAATGCCGGTTTGAACCGGGTGAAAAATGTATGCCCAAAGCTCATCCTTTATTTCAGGAATTCCGGATTTGGCAGAATATAATGAATTTGGAGTTTTCCCCGGAAAATTCTTCTGAATATACCCCGCTGGGAAAAGAAAAAAATGCTGAACTGGCTTCTTTGTTGCAAAATCCGGTAAATGTTAAACCCAATGCACAGGGGATAATTGTCTATGCCAATATAAAGAAAGCACTCGGATTAGACCGGAAAGGAATTTTTAATTATGAACGGAAAAACAACCCGGAAGCTGGTCTTGAAAAAGGAATTTTGGTCAATACGACACAAAATGCCATAAATAGTTCAAAATATTTGGTTCCTTATTGGAATAGTCTTTCTGAGGAACAGAAAGGGGAAATAATTAATATAATTTCCAGGCCCGGAAATTATATAACATTTCCGACGAGACGTCTTTCGCAGGAAGATGAAGAAAATATCATTGAAGAGTATTTGTGCCAGAACTTCGGTTTCTCAGAGGCAGCAGCCCATGAACTAGTCTGCAATATTCCGCTGGAAGACGGTTTTGGAGCCTTATCTGAAAAGGCCGTCCGCAAAATTCTGCCGTTTCTCAAAAACGAAAAAAAATACGCCGAAGCTTGTCTTGAAGCCGGCTATCATCATAGCGACAAAGAGTATGAATCTTTGGATCATCTGCCGTATTATGGCGAGCTTTTGAGTCAAAGCTGCTTGGGCAAAAAAACTAATCCATCGTCAGATGAAGAAAAATACGGAAAAATAAACAATGCCACGGTACACGTTGCCTTAAACCAGATTCGCCATCTGATTAATGAGCTGATTGACTGGTATGGAAAACCCTTTGATATCGCGGTTGAATATGCCCGGGATTTAAATGCCTCAGCCAAAGAAC
>CALXTH010000170.1 GCA_944391365.1 uncultured Alphaproteobacteria bacterium
AGCGGTGACATGGCCCACTATTTGCGCGTTGACCCGTGCGGTGGAGAAAGATATTGACGTGGCGGCGGATTCGCTGCAATACGCTAAGCACAAACGCATTCATACGGGTATAGGCACGAGCGATTCCAAGGCGAAATCTCTTATTTATATGAAAAAGAGCTTGCGACCGTCCGTAAAATGTTCGGAGACAATATTGACATTAATGACAATATGCGGGCGTCCCTGTTGTTTGGTATTGTACAAAAAACTCTGGTTGATGCCATTATTCAGACGACGGCCGCTGATTATGATGTGGTGATCGGCGATGATCTTATCCGCAAAATCATTTATTCCCAGAGTGAGTTTATGGATGCGGAAGGACGTTTTGATCCCAGCCGTTTTAAGATGATTTTATCAATGAACGGAATGAGTGAGCAGGATTATATTCAGGCTTTGCGTCGCGATATTGAGCGTCAGCAGCTTGTCTTTAATCCGGTCAGCCGTCTGAATGTTCCCGGTTTTCTGACCGAACTGCTCGGGAAAATCGAAAATCAGCAACGTGTCTTCTCTTTCATTAAAATTGTTCCGGAAAAGCTGAAGCTTGATCGTCAGATTTCAGATGAAGAGACCGAACAGTATTATCAGGATTTTTCTGAAAATTTCATGGCTCCAGAAAAAAGGGATATTTCTTATATTGCTGTGTCGGCCGATGAAATTGCCGCTCAATATGAGCCCTCAAAAGAGGAGATTGCCGCTTATTATCAGGCTAATATTTCTGATTTTGAAACACCGGAAAAAAGAAAAGTCCTGCAAATGGTTTTCAATACCCAGGCCGAAGCTGATGCGGCCAAAGCAGAACTGGACAGCGGAAAAGATTTTTATGCTGTTGCTCAGTCTTTGGCCGGACAAAGCAGAGAAGACACCAATTTGGGCGATGTTTCCAAAGATATGCTGCTGGCCGAAGTGGCTGATGATGTTTTTTCGCTTAAGCCGGGTCAGGTTACGGCTCCGATACAGTCCGAGTTTGGCTGGCATATTATGAAGGTTACCGGTATTGTTCCGGCGGCAAAAATGTCAAAAGACAAGGCAAATCAGAAGGCAGCTGCGGCATTGCGGCAGGAAAAAGCCTATGATACGGCTTATGAAGTTGCTAATGGAATTGAAGACAAAATCGGGGCCGGCGCCTCTTTGGAAGATATTGCCAAAGAGCTGAATACCTCAATCAAACAGGTTAAAGCCCTGACTGAGGATGGAAAATACCGGGGAGCCGCAGCGCCTCTATCACAGGATTTGGTTGACGGGGCTTTTTCTTATAACACCGGTGAAATCAGCCAGGTTATTGAAACAGATACCGGTTTTGCCATTGTCCGGGTTGATGCCATTGCCGATTCTCATTTGTTGGATATTGCCGAGGTTAAGCCGCAAATTGTCAAAATGTGGGAAGAAAATGAGCGTGAAACTATGGCTCAGGAACTGTCAAACGATGTTATGGCTGATTTGGAAAACGGTGAAAATATTGCCGAGACAGCCAAACGTTTTGGTTTGACATTAACGACGACCCGGCCGATTAAGAAGAGCGAAAGCTTTGACTCCCTGCCCTCTTCGCAGATTTTTGCCCTGTTTCAGGAAAACGCCGGCACACCGAAGCTGATTGAACAGGACGGAGACAAGCTGATTGTGGTGACGTCTCAAATTGTCAAAGAGCCGCACAAGCTTACGAATCAGGAAAAAGCGGATATTCGCAACAACGTTCGGATAGACCTGACGGCAGAAGCCGGTAATCAGCTGATTGAAAGCTACAGCAAGGACTATGATGTTGACGTCAACTACAAGCTTCTGGGGTTGGCCGATTAGAAGCTTTCACAAGCTGGCCGACCTGAGGCACAAGCTGGCGGAAGCTGAGGCAGCTTCACCCCGTCAGTTAGCGGTGGAGGAATTTGGGCAAAGAAAGCGCGATGCTTGGATTGTGCCCCTATAGAGATAAAGGCTCGGGAGGAATCCTGAGCCTTTTTGTCAGGTTGAAAATACTAAATTCGTGATTATTTAAATTTTGCATTGCAATTTGAAGTTCATTATGTTAGAATGATCTCAACTGGTAAAGTTCTACCAGCCAGGGTGTAGAAACCCTTCTGCACGGGTCGTTTTAGCATAACGACTTAAAATTAATATGCTGGCATTTGTGTATTTCATAATATGCGGGTGCCAGCTGAATAAGGCTCCGCCAAATAAGCTGGAGCTGTTCGTGTAGCAGCTTTCTACCACCCGCTCCTCAAATATCAATTTGAGGAGCGTTCTTTTAACCATTAAAAGAAGAAGGTGTGTTATGAGCAATTTTAAATTTTTACTTATCGGGACAAGTCTGTCCTTTATTCCGATTTTATCTTACGCTCAGTGTGTGGCGACGCAAGACTGCGCAACTTTGGGTTATACTGAAACCTCCTGCAACGGCGGCAAAGGTGTCAAATGTCCATTCGGAAACAAATGGGCGTGCCTGGGTGTGAATGAAGAAGAATGTGAAAAATCATTCTGCAATAAATATGGTTTTACTTTGACTTGCACAGGAACCGGCTACGCCGGTGGCGCAGGCTCTGCCTGCGGTGGAAAATACACTTTTTGCACATGTTCAAG
>CALXTH010000171.1 GCA_944391365.1 uncultured Alphaproteobacteria bacterium
ACTGTTTCTCTATCCTGATGAGATCCGCCGGCGTCATCTTTCTTTATTAAAAGATTCTCATTTTTTTTCAAGTTCTTATTTATCCAAAAAGCGGGTTTGTATTTCCGCGATTTTTTCAACGGAATCAATTTCGACATATTCTCCTTTGGCGTGCATTCCTTCTCCGGTTCCCGAATGCATAATAACAACGGATCCCCGCAAAGCAAAAGAACGGGAGTCTGTTGCACCGCCGATATGCTCAAATACAATTTTCCGCCCTAAAATATCTTCGGCAAATTTTTTATAATCCAGAATATACGGGTCGGCTTCGTCCATAACCACCGGTGTACTCTCCGAAACAATCTGGTAAGAAACCCCGTCCTCCAGACAGGCATCCAGATTTTTTCTTAAATTTTCGACAGTTGAATTTTCTGTCAGACGAAAATCAAGCAAAGCCTCCGCATGGTTTGAAATAACGTTGGCAACGTCACCGCCACAGATCTTGGCAAAATGAACCGTATCCACCCATTTGTCTCGGGGCGAGGGCAGTTCTTTGGAATAATAAGGATAAAGACGGCGGATTTTCATCCAGGTTTGCATAAGCTTTTCATTCGCATCAATCCCCTCCCATGGGGTTGAACCGTGAGCCTCTTTTCCTTCGGAAATAATTTTGACAAACACCGGATTTTTACACTTTGTAACCAGCAGGGATATATCACCGCCGACATCATTGTCCAAAACAATCCTGGCTCTGAGCTGCGGATGAGCCTCCATAAAGGCATGCGTGCTTTTGCTGCCCTTTTCCTCATCGGTTGACAGAATAACCGCAAATTTCAACGGTAGTTTATTTTCCAAGACATGAAACATTGAATTAAAAGCCACCGCGGCAAAAGACTTCATATCCAAAGTACCGCGTCCGAACATTTTTCCGTCCCGGACAACCGGAGAAAACATGTCTTCATCTGCCGGAACCACATCCAAGTGCCCGAGACAAACCACATCATACGCATCAGCCTCACAATTGCGGATAAACAAGACCGGCGATGCATTATCAAACCGACAGACCTCAACTATGGCGCCGCTGTTGGCAAAAAGTTTTTCGATATAAGCCAGACATTTGTCAATTTCGCCGGCATTTCCCGTTTCTGTGCGAAATCTTATCAAATCTTCAATAACATTAAGCAGGTTCATAATTTTACCTCGTCTTTTACACTTTATTCATTATCTTTCTGTACTATTGTTCCAAATATGATAAAAAATCATTAAAATCAAAATAACAAGGACACAAAATAATGAAAAGTTTATTTTTGGCTGTGGCCGGTTTTCTGATGCTTTCCGGTACGGTATCGGCACAAAACTTGCCCGATGATACTGAAAGCGGGCTGGCGCTTCCGCGGATGGTTTCCCTACGTTCTAATTTGATTAATGCCCGCTCCGGTCCGGGCGCCCGTTATCCGATAGAATGGGTCTACCGCCAAAAAGGCGCGCCGGTGGAAATCATTGCCGAATTTGAACTTTGGCGTAAAATTCGGGATTGGGAGGGCTCCGAAAGCTGGGTACATAAATCAATGTTGTCCGGCCGCCGCAGTATTAAAATGACCGCCAAAGGTGAAAGCAATATCTATGATAAAGACAACTACCAGTCTTCGGTTATTGCCAAAGCAGAAGATGGAGTTGTCGGAGAAATAAAAAAATGCCCGGCAGGAAGTAGCTTTTGCCTGATAAAATTTGATTCGATAGAAGGCTGGGTTCCCCGCAGCAATTTCTTTGGGGCTTACAGCGACGAAGTTATTGATTAAAAAACAGATTAAACAGCCCAAAGGAGTTCACTTTGGGCTATTTTTTTTATTTATTTACATTGAACAGAATTTGGCGTTGAGTGCTCAACTGTACTATCTATACAACCCAAGATACCACTGGGAATAGTTCCCCGGACACAGCTCCCGTTACTGATGTAATAATCTTGAATTTTGGTACAAGTATTATATACATAAGTTGTCCCTTCACAGTGTCCGCCTACAACTTGATTATAAACTTTTTGATCTTCACAAACAATTTCTTCACATTTATAACAAGTGTTTCCACAACCATCGGTTCCAGAAGAAACCTGACGCTGGGAAGATGAGCAATAGGGACGAGTTGAACCTGAGGAACAAGAACAGCAACTTTTACAGGATGAATATTTTGTCGTTCCGCCCCAGGTACAGGAAGAGGCACCGGCGGACGCCCCGCAGGAGCAGGATTTATAAGAGCTTGGGCACCGACAGGAGGTGTATTTGCCGCCGCAGGCGGTACCGACGCCCTGTAACGGGGATGAACAGGTGTAAAGGCCGGAGCGGCAGACACATTTATCAAAGTAGTTGGCGTCATACGGACAGCGTCGGTTGATATTTTGAACGGAGTTGCAACTTCCGGTCTGAGTATAGCCGTCTTCTTTGCAGGCTCGGGGATTATCCAGCTGGCAAGAGGCGTACTTTCCGCCGCAGCTTTCCCCCACGCCGTAGTAAGGTTTGGTACAGGTCACCAACCCCGGTTTGCAAACGCATTTTTCAAAATAAGAATTATCATACGGGCAATGATTGACCGGGTCTTGAACAGAACTGCACGAGGTTGTCATATATCCCTCTTTGTTGCACCGTTCCTTATTATCCAATTCCCATTCCGGCTCATCAGTGTTTCCGTTATCGCCGCCGGAACTCCCGCCCCCGCCCGGTGTCCCGCCGGAAGAATTATCCGGGGTATTTGCCCCGCCGTAATCATACTCATCCCCCCGACAATTCCCCGCGTCGGTAATGAAACACACGCTCGCAAGCTGGCGTAGCTTGACCCGGTCAGTTAGCGGTTGAGAGATTGGGGCATGAAACGCACTGCGTGCGCCTTGTGCCGGGATTGGGAAACTTCTACTCACCCTAACCCTCTCTATCAAGAGAGGGAATACCGGGGACAAGCCATAGTGTCCCTTCCCTTGATAGGGAAAGACAGGATGAGTAGATAAAAAATTAGCAATGTCATGTTCGGGCTTGACCCGGACATCCAGGTCAAAAAAATAATCTTCACGGCCATAGGCCGTGCCTGAATTGTCATCGCGAGCGGATGATAATCCGCGTGGCGATCCATTTATATTATTATGGATTGCCGCGTCGAACAATGTCCTCCTCGCAAAGACAGAGGTGGAAAGAAGTTTGGATTGGGAAGCAAGGTGTGTGTATGAAGAACGGGAAACCCTTAATAGACTTTCGCCCGCGGGAGCTCCCCGCTGTGTGAAGATAGATGTATTCTTCCCAACCGGAGTGATATCAGGAATGAGTCCGGCATTGGCGATAGTTCCAAAGCCGAGACAGGATACGGATAACAATAAAGCATAGCGTATTTTCATCATAATATCTCCTTGCAAACTTCTTTCCTACGACTCCTATTATACCAGAAAAGAAAATAGTTGTAAATAATAAATTTTATACGACGACGAAAAATTTGCACAAATGAGGAAGCTTCACCCCATCGGTTTGCAGCAGCTTGTCCGATGGCTAATGGGGCGTGATGCTCGGATTGTGCTGGCGGAGAGTTCAGGGGTTCCGCCCCTGAAGATTTAGGGGCGGACAGGTGGGGTGTGATTTGTTTACATCTTTCACACCCTCCCTAATTCTTCAGGGAGAGAAAATATAGATATTTTTTTATAAACCCTTCCTGTCCTCCTCTTAATGGAATTAAGAGGAGGAAGTTGTTGATTGTTCTTTACCTTGAAAATTCCAAATTCATGATTATATCAAAAAGAGCTTGCGAAAACTCTCTCATTATGATATCCTGAATATGCAGTTGGGAAAACCGGCTGTGGTGCCTCAAAAACACCTTACTAGAATTCCGTCTTGTGGCGGAGTGCAGGTAATATAAAGAATAACTGCGGCTATTTTCTAGTAATAGTTTTTGAGCTCCGCTAGCCTCTGTTTTTTCATAACAAAGGCTAGCTTGTTTTTAAATTTAAAAACAATGGAGCTTAGTTATGAAAATTAAATTTTTACTCTTGGGGACGAGTCTGTCCTTTATTCCTTTAACCGTGAATGCTCAGTGCGTAGAGACAACAAATTGTGAAACTTTGGGCTATACTGAAACAACTTGTAATGGCGGCAAAGGCGTCAAATGTCCGTTTGGGAACAAGTGGGCATGTTTGGGTGTGGATGAAGAAGAATGTGAAAAATCATTCTGCAATAAATATGGTTTTACTTTGACTTGCACAGGAACCGGCTACGCCGGTGGCGCAGGCTCTGCCTGCGGTGGAAAATACACTTTTTGCACATGTTCAAG
>CALXTH010000172.1 GCA_944391365.1 uncultured Alphaproteobacteria bacterium
TTCTTCATACACACACCTTGCTTCCCAATCCAAACTTCTTTCCGCCTCTGTCATTGCGAGGAGGACATTGTCCGACGCGGCAATCCATAATAAAAATAAATTAGCAATATTTTCCTCCCCTGTAGATATAGGGGAGGTTAGGAGGGGTGTGATTAATTCTGATACAGTTAATCAGCACTCACCCTCCCTGTCCCTCCCTATACAACAGGGAGGGAACCCTCGAACAAACCTTGTGCAACTTGTATCGGTCTGCTTCATTACCGACGCGGGGAATTGCCGAGATAATGATTACACTGGGGCGAATACGCCGGATAATTCTTCAGGCGGAACCCCGGGCGGTGGCAGCTCATCCGGCGGGGATAATGATGACGATTGGACGCTGGACAACAAAGAACGCTGCCATAAAGAGGGATATGTGACAACAAAATGTAATTCGGTTGAAAATCCGGTGAATTATTGCCCCTACGACAACACCTATTTTGAAAAATGTGTCTGCAAACCGAATTTGGTCACCTGCACCAAACCTTATTACGGTGTTGGGGAAAGCTGCGGCGGAAAATATGCCTCCTGCCAGCTGGATAACGCCAGAGCTTGCAAAGAAGACGGCTACTCCCAAACCGGCTCTTGCAACTCCGTTCAAAACATCAACAAACGCTGCCCGTACGATAGCAATTACTTTGATAAATGTGTCTGCCGCTCTGACCTTTACACTTGTTCATCCCCATTACAAGGTGTGGGCGAAGCTTGCGATGGAAAATACGCCAACTGCCAATGCCCGAGCTCTTACCAAACTTGTTCCTGCGGTGAAACCGCCGGAGCATCCTTTTGTTCTTGGAATGGAACAACTTATTACAATTCATGTAAACAATGTTGTTCCGATATCTGTCCATCAGGATCAAAATCAGTATCTTGTTCCAGCAATGAAGATAAAATTACAGTATCCAGAACCGGCTGTGGCAATTCTTGTTACTCCTGCCAAGCCCGACATACACACATGTTTTATTGTCCAGGAGCATATCAAGAATCCCCTTGCGGAAGCGGATACAAAACAGTAAGAACGACCCAAAAGGTTTGTCGGGGATGCAACGCCAAACAAGGAACCTGTTATTGGTGTGAAAGCAAGTGCCATCTTGAATCAGGATGTTCTTTAAACGAATACGGAACAAGTTGCAAATATCCCTACGATTTCGGAACATGCATGAAATACGGAACTCTAAAGTGCACCAGAACAGTTTGCGAAGACTAAAAAAATCCATGCCTCACTTTTAACCAGAGGACAAAACCGTCTCAGCTTTCCAAAGGCGGAATTTGTCCTCGCCTTTCTGGCTGGCATTGGCCGGACTGGTGGAGGGCATCCGGACACAAACAATCCCCCGCCTCTCCGCCCACTGCCGGTTCGGGCTTCTCATAAACGTATCATAGGCTTTGGCACCGTTAAACAAAAGCTTCTCCAAACACGGCGTTTCTCTGTCCAAAACAGAAAAATCATTCACCGTTACTTTCTGAATATCACTGTCCAGGCTCCCTTTGCGATAACAACTCCGCATCACATCCCATAACCCGATACGGTGCCCGAGAAGACGGCTCACCCTCAATTCATAATCCGCCCCGGCCGGAATATCCGGAAAAATCATCGCCATATACGTCCAAAAATTATTCCGGGGGTGTGCATAATACTGCTGGCGTGCCAGAGATTCTTCCCCCGGCATAGAACCGATAACCATCATTCTGACCTGCTCATCAACCCGGCGGGGCATGCTGCGTTTCAAATTTTTAGCCATAATCCTCTCCTCAGCAAGCATTATACAACCATAAAACCATTTTTCAAGCCCCGCACTTTCCCGGAAAAACGGCTCAAAACAAAAAAAACAGTCTGAAACCTGAAATTTCAGACTGTAAAAAAACATACTCAACTCCGGCTCATTCAAACGGTTTCATAATTACCCTGCCTGCGCTTGCGTGCCTTGGCTAAAGCTCTCTCTCGCTGATAATCGGTCTGAGCAATTACAGATTTTTTAAACACACCTTTCTCTTTTTTCTGAGCCGGTCTTTTTTGATTTTTTGTTGCCATAACTAAAAATTTTAATTAATAATTAAATAAAAATATAAAATACGAAAAAGGCTTTTACCACTTTTCAACATTTTGTCAAGAAAAAAAATATATACTTAGACAAGCCGCCTTTAACCCGATGTTAATGACAACCGACTTAAACTCTGGAAAGCGATCAAACGGAGAATAAGCCATGCAGGATCTCATAAACGGACGTTGTGGCTGGTGCGGAACCGACAGCCTTTATATAAAATACCATGATGAAGAATGGGGAAAATTAACAACGGATGACCGAACACTATTTGAATTTCTCATTTTAGAAAGCGCCCAGGCCGGACTAAACTGGATAACAATTCTGAAAAAACGCGAAGGATACCGCAAAGCCTTTTTTGACTTTAATGCCGCACAAGTTGCACAAATGACCGATAAAGATATCGAAAACCTGATGCACTTTGACGGAATCATAAAAAACCGCCTGAAAATAAAATCCGCAATAACAAACGCACAGATGTTTCTTGCCATACAAAAAGAATTTGGCAGTTTTTATAACTATATCCTGTCATTTTTTCCCGAACACAAACCTGTTATAAATAACTTCAATTCTCTAAAAGATGTTCCCGCCACCTCCCCTCTGTCCGATACCATCAGCAGGGACATGAAAAAGCGGGGCTTCAAATTTTTTGGAACAACAATCTGTTATGCCTACTTACAGGCAACCGGCTTCATTAATGACCATCTGACTTCCTGCCTCTGCCGAACATCCTCAAATGCAAAATAAAACTTACCCCAAAGATTTTCCCAGCTCATAAGCCCGCCGGGGATAATCCGTGTGATTAACGGCTCCAACCGGCCAAACACCAGGAACAACAATCTGACCGACATTTTCCCAACCAAGATATTTGATGAGAAAATTATAATGATTAACCAGAATGGCTTCTTTTTCTGCGGAATTATCTGCGTAAGTCATCAACAGTACAGATTTTTTGGGATGATGAATCCGACCGTTAACAGAATAAAACCGATCAATAACAGCTTTCAACTGTGCGGAAAAACCAAAATAATACATCGGAGTCGCAAACACAACCATATCCGCATCAACAATATGTTGCCGCACAAATTCAAAATCATCCTTAAAAACACACGGCCCGTTCATCCCGCACTTGTTACACCCGATACAGGGATGAACCTCTCGAAACGCAGCATCAAAACGAAAAACCCTGTGCCCGGCCTCTTCCGCACCTTTGATAAAATAATCCGCCAAAGTATTTGAATTTCCACTTTTGCGCGGACTTCCCGTCAAGACCAATATTTTCATTTTACCTCCATCAAGTGTTGCTGTTGAAACTCGAGGCAGAGCCGACAAAGCCGCCACTGCCAAAGCCGTTTTTATAAAATCCCGTCGTCTCATCATAACCTGCCCTCATTTCAAAACACTTATTTCCGCCGAAAAACCACCCTTCTGATAAATCAGATATTCCAAGCCGCTTTCCACTTCCCCGAGTTCGACCAGACTCTTATCCAAATGAGAACCATGATCTTTATAAAAAAAGCCAAAATTCCCCCAAGGCGTATAAATAAACATTTTCCCTTTTGTGGCAATCATCCCGCGGGGAACATTTTCCAAAGAAACCGGCCTTGGAAACTCCGAAATTTTTTCCTCGCCGGCAAAATCCGTAAAATCAAACGTCGCCGGCAGCATCCCGACAAATTGTTTTGCCGCCTCATTATCAGCCATTTTAACCACAACTACTTTGTTATCAAAATTCATTTTTATCTTCATTACTTCATCCTCCGTTAAAACCCCGGCCCCGGCCGCCGCAACAAACAAAAAAGACACCGAAAACAAAACAGCCCAAAAACGTTTCATACCAAACACTCCTCATTCATAAATGGGCTTATAACTTTCAAGCTCCGCCTCTTTGATAAGATTAATTGTCGTCAAGGCATTAGGCAACCCGATATAAGGCGCGGCCTGAACCATCGCCGCCAAAAGAATCTCCTTGTCATTACCGGCTTTAAGTGCTCCGACGACATGAGCCCTGAGCTGTTTTTCCGCCCCCAGTGTTGTTAAAACGACCAAAGAAAGCATCTCACGCTGTTTAACACTCAACCCCTTACGGGTATAAAAATCTCCGAAAGCAAAATCGGTCAGCATATCAGGGACTGTTTCCTTATAAACCCCCGGCAATGTCGCCATTGCCTTTTTCACTTCATCACCATATAAATCGGACTGAACCGCCAACCCTTTTTCATGCCTGTCCTCATCAGTTGTGGTCCCGGCCTCCCTCAGCGGCAGTTTTATTCCCCTGGCAGTCATCACTTCATTAAAAACCCCAATAGCATTCAACGTCCGCGGAAAACCAATAAACGGCGCACACTGATAAATAGCCTCCCGTACCTCAAGCGGCGTATTTCCCACATTCAGCGCCGCACCGATATGCGCCTTTAACTGCGGCAACGTCTGCAAAGTCGTCAACGCAACAACAGTTATCAATTCTCTGTCCTTGTGA
>CALXTH010000173.1 GCA_944391365.1 uncultured Alphaproteobacteria bacterium
AGAACAACAAGCCGCAACTTTTATCCTCATGGAGCAATACATAATTTTTCATAAACATAATATTTAGAAAATGACACAATATAATTATTATGGTTTTATTTATGCTTTCTTTCCGGAAAAGAGTCAATCTTTTAAAGCTTCAAAAGCGAAAGAAGCGCGGGACGTATCATAAAAAGCGACTTTATCGGCGATTGCCCGATAACGGGCGGCATAATTTTTCAGGGAGGCAAAACGTTCCGTTATCAAAGCCGGCGGCGTATGACGGCTGGTCTGCCGTTCTCTTTCGGCAACCCGGCGAATGGCGATTTCCGGCCGGCACAAAATAAAATCAACTTCCGTTACGAAGCCGTGTTTTTTCAGATTTTCAAAAAGTTCGACATGGGCGTCATTAACCCCGCTGTGTTCCAGACAGATATTCAGCCTGCGGCTGACAGCCCGGCGCAACAGTTCATAGCCGACAATCCGGGCGGGGAGCTCCCATTTTTGGAAAGCGGCGGCGCTGCCCAGATTATAAACATCCTGCCGATAGCCGGGAATCTGTTCCATAACGGCATCAAAACTGATAAAAACTTTATCCGGGCTCAAACGGTTGGCGCAAAATGTGCTTTTGCCGGCACCGGGGATACCACTGACCTGAACAAACAGCGGCCTTTTGGCCGGTTTTGCCAGACTCAGGGTTTGCTCTATAATCTGCTCATAAATTTTATTTTGGATGTCCCGATAAGCACAGGGGATCAGTTTTGTTACCGAGGGCATCAGTTCTGTCAACCGCATTTGTTGTCCTTTTTGGTTATTTTGTTTTTATATAGCATAAAATTAAGAAAAAAACAACCATCAACCGTTATACTGGCGGAATAAAAGCGATGTTTATTGAAGAGGGGGAAGATTTAATGACAAAAATCAACTGGAAACCGGGGACCATGGTTTATCCCGCGCCGCCGGCGCTGATTTCCTGCGGACGGGTTGACAAGCCCAATGTGATGACTGCGGCATGGACAGGTATTATCAACAGCGAACCGCCGATGACTTATGTTTCTATCCGGCCGTCACGTTATTCTCACGAGATTATTTCGGCAACCGGCGAGTTTGTTATTAATCTTCCGACGCTCAAGCTGGTAACGGCAACGGATTTCTGCGGGGTGAAATCCGGCCGGGATGTCGATAAATTCAAAGAAATGGAGTTAACTCCCCTGCCCTGTGCCAATGTCAGTGCGCCACAGATTGCGGAATGTCCAGTTTCTGTCGAATGTAAAGTGACTGAAATCAAACCGTTGGGGTCACATGATATGTTTATGGCGGAAATTGTCGGCGTTGATGTTGACGACCAATATCTGGATGAGGCGGGAAAATTCTGGCTGGAAAAGACCGGGCTGCTTGCTTTTGCTCATGGGCATTATTTCACGCTGGGGCGGGTTCTCGGCAGTTTCGGCTTTTCGGTTAACAAAAACCGGTTGGCCATGATGAAGCGGATGGAAAAGGTTGATGTTACGGTTAAAGAAGCTAAGATTGCGTTAGAGGCAAGGGCGGAAAAAGAAGCACGGCCGCTTGGCGGGAGTTCGAAATTTTCACGGCACAAAATCAAACCCGGCGGGATGACTTCTTTGGGAAAAAATAAGTTTAACGGCAAAGCCAAGTTTGCAAAGCACCGTTCCAAAGATATTCCGCAGGCCGGGCAACGGCGCCGGACTGTGGCAACGGCTAAAAAACCCCGTTCATAAAAGTAAAAGCTCAGGTGAAAACCTGAGCTTTTGTTCAGAACCACAAATTTATCAGCGCAGCCCTGCTTTCTTTTTTACTTCATTGTAAATTGCCTGCAAATGTTTGCCAAACTCTCCACCATAAGCAGAAATATCGTTTGACAAGAATTCATTCCGAAGTTGTTTGCAACCACAGATTTTGTTCAATAAAATCTTTTCCATAATGACAAAGGCTTCCGGGCGCAGGCTTGGATAATGATGCTCAAGCTTCTGACGGATTTCGTCATCAGGCAGCTTGCTCAGGCGCGCCCGTTCATCACGGTTGAGAACCCGGGAACAAATCTGATAAGCGATTTTGACATTGCGGAAAACCGTCCCTTCATGTTCCGTATAATCATTGCCGGGATAAGCATCATGCAGATACTGCGCAAAATCTTCAATTGATGATAACTTTGTTAATTTCATACTATTTAATAATTTAAATTAATAATAAATTTGTCAGGATTAATAGACTTTATTTTTTGTCTTTTGTCAAGCAGGAATCTTACAGAAGAGAAAGCCCTGAAGATTCAGGGCTTTTGATGTAAAAGAGAAAATATTAATTTGCAGTTGCCGTTACCGTAAAACTTCCTCCCAAGCAGTCAGGCCATATATTGTTTTCTCCGGAAAGATTACAATGAAAACTAAGGCCTCCCGAATTTACAACACGATACCCAGGATCAAGGTAATTCTTGGTCGTTTCACTTTTCCCGAATGATTTAGATTCTATAATTCCTTTATTTGAACTTATTGAAACTGTTACTGTTTTACCCGGCTCTGTTGTATATACATAATCAATACTTTGGCCGCATACTCCGCTCATATACCATGTCCCCGAGGACGGAAATCTTATGTCTCCTGATTCAAAAATCACTCCCGATGTATTGAAATGAATCGGGACATTAACAGAAGAGCAGGAAAAACTTTCACCTCCTCCACTTGAAGAACTGCTTGAGGAGGAGCCTTCCTGGAGGGTACAACTTCCGATGTCCTCGTTCCAATAACCAACTGGTAAACATCTGCATGACTTATATTTGCCATCGCAGGCTTCACCATAGCCCCCATTGTCTTCTACATCATTACAAGTATATTTATATTCCGAGCCGCACACCTCTTTATAAACACAATATCCTTTGGAAGCGTCCCAATAGCCGCCGGATAAACATTTGCAGGATTTATATTTACCGTCGCAGGCTTTTCCTTCACCTCCGTCAAAATCTATCGCTTCGCAATAGTATTTATATTCAGGCCCGCAGCCTTCGGTTTCACAACTATCCGTAAAGCTGTTCCATTCGTATCCTCTTTCACACTCGCAGGCAATATATTTTCCCGAACATCCCGGACCGGAACCACCCGTAATGTGATTGCTTGAAGTTGGTGTACAAGCCAGATAATATGCGCTATCGCAATGCTTATCACATTCTTCATAAGTTGCATTCCAATCATAACCGCTTTCGCATTTGCAACGTTGATATTTTCCGCCGCAGGCGGAGCCTTCACCACCCAGGATGTGGGTGTATGAACTGGGGATACAATCGAGGTCAAACGCCGGGTCGCAGCTGATATCGCAGGTGCCGGTCGAGGCGTTCCAGGTGTAGCCGCTCATACATTTGCAGGATTTATATTTGCCATCGCAGGCTGTGCCGCTACCGCCCGAGATATGACCGGTATAGTTATATGTGCAGGCGTATTTATAAGCGGAATCGCACTGGGCTTTATATTTGGTGCCGCTGCAGCTGTTGCAGCTTGCGCCTTTGACATAACCGGTCGGTAAGTTGCTCGCGGTATAAGGATAATCCGAGCAGAGTTTGCAACATTCTTTATACAGGCCGTTGCATGCTTCACCCTTGCCCTGCTGGTCGTTTCCGGTACAGGTTTTGTTATATTCCGGGGCGCAGGTGTTTTCGCAATATTCATGGCAGGAGCTGTCATAGGGGCAACTTCCGACGGGTTTGGTGCCGCTCGGGCAGGGTGTGCAGCTGTAGCCCTCCTGTTCACAACGGTTTTCATTGTCCAAGCTCCAATCATCCCCGCCGCCGGGAGGCGTTCCACCGGAGCTTTCCGTTCCCGCACCGCCGTAGATGTTTCCCGAACATTCTC
>CALXTH010000174.1 GCA_944391365.1 uncultured Alphaproteobacteria bacterium
CAGCAAAACGACCGGGTCAAGCTGCGCCAGCTTGCGAGCGTGTGTTTCATTACCGATGCGGGGAATTGTCGGGGAAATGAATATGATTACGGCGGGGCGAATACGCCAGACAATTCTTCCGGCGGGACACCGGGTGGTGGTGGCTCATCAGGGGCAGATTCTTCTTCATCCGGCGGGGATAACGGAAACGGTGATAAACCCGAATGGGAACTGGATAACAAAGAACGCTGCAATAAAGAGGGATATGTCACCACAAAATGCAATTCGGTTGAAGACCCGGTCAACTTCTGCCCTTATGACAATTCTTATTTTGAAAAATGTGTCTGTAAACCGGGACTGGTCACCTGTACAAAACCTTATTACGGTGTGGGCGAAAGCTGCGGCGGTAAATATGCTTCCTGTCAGTTGGACAACGCCAGAGCCTGCCGCGAGGACGGCTATACGCAAACCGGAAGCTGCAACTCGGTTCAAAACATTAACCGACGCTGCCCGTACGACGCTAATTACTTTGATAAATGCGTCTGCCGGTCGGATTTATATACCTGTTCTTCGCCGTTACAGGGTGTCGGCACCGCCTGCGGCGGAAAATACGCCAACTGCCAGTGCCCGAGCTCGTATAGCTCCTGTTCCTGTGGAAAAGCTTCCGGCGCTTCATCCTGCACTTGGGGCGGCACAACCAAATATTCGTCCTGCAAATCCTGTAATTCCTCTTCAAGTTCTTCCAGTTCTTCTTCGAGTAGTTCAGGCGGAGGGCTTAACTGCACTTGTACTTGTGCTCCTTATGGTAAATGGGAAGACGGGCATCATCCTGGGTGGGGAATCTGGTCTTGTTCTCCTTGGCAAGGTGGAGATATGAGCAAATGTTGGGTTAATGGGAATCCTTGTCCTGTGGTTGGAGATAGAACGGGTAACTAATGTTGTAATGGTTTAGATAGAGTTTGTTTGTTGTAAAAAAAATGCTTGCAATTTGGGGAAAAGGAGGATATAAAGCTGCTTGATGAATGGGCGACTCCGGCTAAACGGCATGCCTGAGCGTCTGTAAAGCATCCGAAAATGATAACTTTAGAAAGGAAGCAAAATGCCTAAAATGAAAACAAAAAGCGCTGCCAAAAAGCGTTTCAGCGTGACCGGAACCGGCAAGCTGAAGAGAAATTTTGCCAACAAGAGACACTTGCTCTTTAACAAAGGCACCAAAATGAAGAGACAGGCTCGTGGTACCACTTTGGTTAATGAAGCCGATGTCAAAATCGTTAAACAGTTTTTGCCGTATATGTAAGGAGGATGGTTAGATGTCTCGTGTTAAAAGAGGTATGACAGCTCACGCGCGTCACAAAAAGATTTTGTCTATGGCCAAAGGGTACAGAGGACGTTCAAACAATGTTTTCCGTGTTGCCGTAGAAAAGGTTGAAAAAGCTCTGCAATATGCTTATCGCGACAGAAGAGCCAAGAAAAGAAGTTTCAGATCTTTGTGGATCCAGAGAATTAATGCTGCGGCTCGTCTGAATGATATGACTTATTCCCGATTTATGAGCGGGCTCGAAAAAGCCGGCATCGAACTCGACCGAAAAGTCCTTGCTGATATTGCTTTGAAAGAGCCTGCTCATTTCGCTAAGCTGGTTGAAGCGGCGAAGAGCGCCCTGAACAAGTAAGATTTCGTTTTTGGATCCGGGAGGCCGTTGCGGCCGGGCGGGGAGAGAGCGGAGTTTTCGGCTCAGAGTTTGAAAGTTTCAAAAGAGTTGACCTTGAGAGGTTTCGGGTCAACTCTTTTGCGTTTTAAATAAAAATTAAATTGCGTGTATTTATTGTGAGTTACGTGAAAAACTTAATGCAGCGGTTTAAGATTTTGTGAGGGAATATGGAAGATTTGGAAAGTTTGAAAGCTGAGGTTTTGGCGGCAATTGCCGCGGCGCAGGATTTGAAAGCCTGGGATGACGCCAGAGTGGCCGCTTTGGGTAAAAAGGGCAGAGTTACCGAATTGATGAAAGGAATGGGGGCTTTGCCGGTCGAGCAGAAAATCGAGATGGGCAAGAAGCTTAATGTCTTGAAAAGCGAGATTGAAGCGGCTCTTGAAAACCGTCGGAACGAATTGGCCGAAAAGGAGCTGAACGAAAAGCTGGCGCGGGAGACGATTGATGTGACTCTGCCGGTCAGGGATGAAGTGCAGGGCAGGATTCATCCGGTGTCGAAGATTTATGAAGAAGTGGTGGCGATTTTCGGTGAAATGGGGTTTGATGTTGCCGAGGGGCCGGATATTGAAGACCAGTTTCATAATTTTAATGCTCTGAATATGCCTGCCAACCATCCGGCGCGTCAGATGCAGGATACTTTCTATATTCCCAACAGGAACAGCGATGATTTTGATGACAGTTATGTGGTCAGGACACATACTTCGCCGGTGCAAATCCGTACGATGGAAAGCCGGAGACCGCCAATCCGTATTATTGCACCGGGACGGACATATCGTTCGGATTATGATGCGACGCATACCCCGATGTTTCATCAGGTGGAGGGGTTGGTGATTGACAAGAATATCACCATGGCGCATTTGAAAGGCTGTTTGTATGATTTTGTCAAGGCATTTTTTGAGCTGGATGAAATTCCGGTACGCTATCGGCCGTCGTATTTTCCGTTTACGGAGCCGTCAGCGGAGATGGATATCGGTTGTCTGAAAACCAAAACCGAGCTGAAAATCGGCGCCGGAACCGACTGGCTGGAGATTTTGGGCTGCGGTATGGTTCATCCGAATGTGTTGCGCGCCGGCGGTATTGATCCGGACGAGTATCAGGGATTTGCCTTTGGTGTGGGAATTGACCGTTTGGCGATGTTGAAATACGGAATTCCCGATTTGAGAACTTTTTTTGAGTCCGATGTGCGGTGGTTGAAGCATTACGGGTTTACGCCGCTTGATTTTTCGTCAATGACCGGCGGGTTGAGCAATAACGGAGGCAGTGCAAGATGAAATTCAGTTTATCATGGTTGAAAGAGCATTTGGAAACACAGGCGGGGATTGAGGAAATCGTCGAAACCCTGACTAAAATCGGTTTGGAAGTTGAAGATGTATTTAATCCGGCGGCACAGCTTGAGGGGTTTGTGACGGCACGGGTGGAAAGCTGCGAGATGCATCCGGACTCGGATCATTTGCATTTGCTGAAAGTGAACACTGGCAAAGAGATGTTGCAGGTGGTTTGCGGTGCGCCGAACTGTCATCAGGGGCTGGTCGGGATTTTTGCACCGGTCGGTGTGGTGATTCCGGCTTTTAACGAAGTGTTGAAGGTTGGTAAAATCCGCGGGGTTGAGAGCTTTGGCATGATGTGTTCGGAGAAGGAACTCGGCGTCGGTGAAGACCACAACGGGATTATTGGACTGGACGGTGCCGTTGAACCGGGGCTGCCGGCGAAAGAGGTGTTGAATATTGATCCGGTGATTGAGATTTCAATTACGCCGAACCGGGCAGAATGTCTGGGGGTGCGCGGTATTGCCCGTGACCTGGCCGCGGCCGGGCTTGGTACGCTGAAACCTTTGAAAATTGAGCACAAGGCCGGGACTTTTAAATCTCCGATTATAGTTAAAATTGAAGATTTTGAGGCTTGTCCGGTGTATGTCGGCCGGTATATCAGAGGTGTCAATAACAAGGCCGAAACGCCGAAATGGATGAAAGACCGCTTGGCCGCCGTCGGGCTGCGTTCGATTTCGCCGCTGGTGGATGTGACGAATTATATCAATTATGATTTGGCGCGGCCGCTGCATGTGTTTGACGCGGATAAGCTGAAAGGCAATATTACTGTCCGGATGGCGCATGAGGGCGAAAAGTTTGTGTCGCTGGAAGAAAAAGAATATGCGTTGGACGGAAAATCACTCGGTATTTGTGATGATGACGGTGTGCAGTGTCTGGGTGGTATTATGGGCGGTGCCGAGAAAGGC